>JBAZRQ010000543.1:0-2688 GCA_041662925.1 Nocardioides sp.
GGACAGGAACGCCCGCGCGATCGTCACCAGCTGGCGCTCGCCCGCGGACAGGTTGCCGCCGTCCTCGTCGACCAGGGTGTCGTAGCCGTCGGGCAGCGAGTGGACGAACCGGTCCACGAACGTCGCCCGCGCGGCCTCGAGGATCTCGTCCTCGCTCGCGTCGGGACGGCCGTAGGCGATGTTGTCGCGGATGGTGCCCTCGAACAGCCAGGTGTCCTGCAGCACCATCCCGATCCGCCCGCGCAGGGCGGCGCGCGGCATCTCGGTGATGTCGACGCCGTCGAGGGTGATCCGGCCGGCGTCGAGCTCGTAGAAGCGCATCACCAGGTTGACCAGGGTGGTCTTGCCGGCGCCGGTGGGGCCGACGATGGCCACGGTCTGGCCCGGCCGGGCGACCAGGGAGAGGTCGGAGATCAGCGGCGACTCCACGTCGTACGAGAACGCGACGCCCTCGAAGGCGACCTCGCCGCGGCTCGCAACCGGCCCGCCGGTCGCCGCCCGGTCGGGGACCTGCTCCTCGGCGTCGAGCAGCTCGAAGACCCGCTCCGAGGAGGCGACGCCGGACTGGAGGAGGTTCATCATCGAGGCCACGGTGGTGAGCGGCTGCGTGAACTGCCGGGTGTACTGGATGAACGCCTGCACCTCGCCCAGCGACAGCGAGCCGTTGGCGACCCGGACGCCGCCGACCACGGCGATCACGACGTAGTTGAGGTTCCCGACGAACATCATCAGCGGCATGATCAGCCCGCTGACGAACTGGGCGCGGAACGACGCCTCGTAGAGCTCGTCGTTCTGCTCGGCGAAGGCCGTCTCGACCTCGCGCTGGCGGCCGAAGACCGTGACCAGGGCGTGGCCGGAGAACGTCTCCTCGATGTGCGCGTTGAGCTTGCCCGTACGGCGCCACTGGGCGATGAACTGGCCCTGCGAGCGCTTCATGATCTTGGCCGTCGCGAACATCGAGAGCGGCACCGACACCAGGGCGATCAGCGCCAGCATCGGCGAGATCCAGAACATCATCGACAGTACGGCGAGCACCGTGAGCAACGAGGTGAGCAGCTGGCTCATGGTCTGCTGCAGGGTCTGGCTGATGTTGTCGATGTCGTTGGTGACCCGGCTGAGCAGCTCGCCGCGCGGCTGCCGGTCGAAGTACTGCAACGGCAGCACGTTGACCTTGTCCTCGACGTCGGAGCGCATCCGCCGCACGGTGTTCTGGACGACGTCGTTGAGGAGGTAGCCCTGCAGCCAGCCGAGCACCGCGGCGCCGGCGTAGATGGCCAGGACCCCGAGCAGCACGTCGCGGACGCCGTCGAGGTCGATCGGGCGCTGCGCGAGGAAGCCGTCGAAGATCAGGTCCGTGGCGTGCCCGAGCAGCCGCGGCCCCAGCGCCATCAGGCTGACGCTGACGACCGCGAGCACCACGACCGCGATCGCCTTGCCGCGCTCGGGCGACATCTGCGCCACCAGCCGCTTGGCCGAGGGGCCGAAGGTCATCGCCTTCTGCCCGACCATGCCGCCGCCGTGCGGGCCGCGACCCGGGCCGCCCATGGGCGCCTCGATCCGCTCGGTCTCCTTCATCGTGCCGGCGGGCTTGGCCGGCTTGGCCGGCAAGGTGTCGGCCATCAGGCCCCCTCCTCCGCGCTCAGCTGGGACTCGACGATCTCCTGGTACGTGGGGTTGTCCGCGAGCAGCTCGGTGTGGGTGCCGCGGCCGACGACCCGGCCGTCCTCGAGCACGAGGATCAGGTCGGCGTCGCGGATGGTGGAGACGCGCTGGGCGACGATCACGACCGTCGCGTCGCGGGTCTCAGGCTTGAGCGCGGCGCGCAGCCGGGCGTCGGTGGTCAGGTCGAGGGCCGAGAACGCGTCGTCGAACAGATAGATCTCGGGACGTCGTACGAGAGCGCGGGCGATCGCGAGCCGCTGGCGCTGGCCGCCGGACACGTTGGTGCCGCCCTGCACGATCGGCGCGTCGAGCCCCTCGGGCATCGCCTCGACGAAGTCACGGGCCTGCGCGATCTCGAGCGCGCGCCACAGGTCCTCGTCGGTGGCGTCGGGGTCGCCGTGGCGCAGGTTGGAGGCCACCGTGCCGGTGAACAGGAAGGCGCGCTGCGGCACCAGCCCGATCCGGGTCCACAGCAGCTCGGGGTCGAGGTCGCAGACCCCGACGCCATCGACGCGCACCTCGCCGGAGGTGGCGTCGAAGAGCCGCGGCACCAGGTTGAGCAGCGTCGTCTTGCCGGCGCCGGTGGAGCCGATCACCGCGACCGTCTGGCCGGCCTCGGCGCTGAAGCTGATGTCCGAGAGGACCGGCTGCTCGGCGCCGGGGTAGGTGAAGCCGACGCCGTCGAGCTCCAGCCGCCCGCGGCCGGTGACCTCGCGGACCGGGTGGGCGGGAGGTACGACGGACGAGTCGGTGTCGAGCACCTCGCCGATCCGGTCCGCGCACACCGAGGAGCGCGGGATCATCATCAGCATGAACGTGCCCATCATCACCGACATCAGGATCTGCATCAGGTAGCTCAGGAACGCCGTCAGTGCGCCGACCTGCATCTGGCCGGCGTCGACGCGCTGGCCGCCGTACCAGATGACCGCGACGCTGGAGACGTTCACGACGAGCATCACCAACGGGAACATCGTGGCCATCCAGCGCCCGGCCCGCACCGACACCTCGGTCAGGTCGTCGTTGGCC
>JBAZRQ010000544.1:0-2683 GCA_041662925.1 Nocardioides sp.
GTAGCCGTTGTCCTGGGGCGGGTTGTGGCTCGCGGTCACCATCACGCCGGCGACGCAGCCGAGCTCGCGGATCGCGAACGCCAGCAGCGGGGTGGGCAGCGGCCGCGGCATCAGCCAGGCCTTGAAGCCGGCCCCGGTCATCACCTCGGCGGTGTCGCGGGCGAACACGTCGGAGTTGTGGCGGGCGTCGTAGCCGATCACGACGGGTCCGACGGTGCCCTGCTCCCGGAGGTACGCCGCCAGGCCGGCCGCGGCGCGCAGCACGACGACCCGGTTCATCCGGTTGGGTCCGGCGCCGAGGGCGCCGCGCAGCCCGGCCGTGCCGAACTCCAGGGTGCCGGCGAAGCGGTCGGCCAGGTCGGCCCCGTCGCCGCCGGCCTCGACCGCTGCGACGAGCCGCTCGAGCTCGGCCCGGGTCGCGTCGTCGGGGTCTTCAGCGGCCCAGGCGCGGGCGCGGTCGAGGAGCGGGGCGAGGTCCGGCGTCATAGCGGCACCGTAGCGTTAGCGCCGTGACCCGAGTGCCGCCACCACGTGACCTGGAGGCACCCGTGGCCGTCCTGGTCCGGGAGCTCGCGGAGCACCTCGGCACGGGACCGTTCGTCTCGGTCTGCACCGACCTGCTCGCGGGGGCGGACCGCGAGGAGCACCTCACCGCCCTGCCCTACCTGACCGGCCACTCCTTCGCCGACGGGACAGCGGCGCGCGACCCGCGGCGCTGGCCCGACCTGTGGGTGCGCACGTGGGGCGCGCGCGGGCTGTTGCACGTGTGGGACGACCGCGCCACTGATGCCGTAGTGGCCGGCCTCGGCGACCAGGAGTGGCGACCGGCCGAGATGTGCCTGAAGGTGACCGCCCGGCACGAGGTGGCCGGCGCCGGTGACGGAGCCGCGCGCCTGGCCACCCACGACCTGCCCCGGGTCCGGGCCCAGGCGATGCGCGCGCTCGCCGCGGTGGGCGACACCGAGCACGTCGCCGCGGTCCGCGCGCGGCTCGACGACGAGCATCCCGACGTACGGCGGGCCGCGGCGCAGGCGCTCGAACGCCTGGCCTCTCGCCTCGACCTGGAGCCGCCGCCATGAGGGCGGTCCACGAGTTCCGGGGCGAGTGGACGGTGGCCGCGCCCCCCGAGGCCGTCCGCGACCTGGTGGTCGACCTCGAGCACTACCCCGACTGGTGGCCGCAGGTCGTCGCGGTGGCCGGGCTCGGGCCCGACGACGCGCGGGTGCTGTGCCGCTCGACGCTGCCCTACACCCTCGACCTGGTGCTGCACGCCAGGTCCCGCACCGGCCCGGTGCTCGAGGTGGCCGTCAGCGGCGACCTCGACGGGACCGTGCGGTGGCGGCTCGAGCCGGTCGAGGACGGCACGCTGATGCGGTTCGAGCAGACGGTGAGCGTGTCCGGCCTGCTCGCCCTGGCGTCGTACGTCGCAGGCCCCGTGCTGCGCTGGAACCACGACCGGATGATGGCCGGCTGCGTCGCCGGCCTGCGCCGGCAGCTGGCCCCTACTTAGCCCGGCTCAGGCGTCGATAGAGCTCATGTCGCCGTAGCGGGCACCGACCACCGCGTCGCGCGGGACCGCGGTGCCCAGGGCCTGGAGGTCCTCCTCGCTGAGGGTGACGTCAGCGGCGGCGACGTTCTCCTCGAGGTAGGCCACCCGCTTGGTCCCCGGGATCGGTACGACGTCGTCGCCCTGCGCCAGCACCCAGGCCAGGGCCAGCTGGCCCGGAGTGCAGCCCTTCGCCTCCGCGATGTGGCGGACCCGGTCGACCAGCGCGAGGTTGGCGTCGAGCGCCTGGCCCTGGAACCGCGGGAAGTAGGCGCTGCGGCGCGAGTCGCTCTCGTCGAGGGTGTCCGGTGAGGTGATCGCGCCGGTGAGCAGCCCGCGGCCCAGCGGGGAGTAGGGGACCAGGCCGATCCCCAGCTCGCGGATGGTCGGGAGGATCTCGTCCTCGAGGTCACGGGTGAACAGGGAGTACTCCGTCTGCAGGGCGGTGACGGGGTGCACGGCGTGGGCGCGGCGGATGGTGTCGGCCGAGGCCTCGGACAGGCCGAGGTGGCGCACCTTGCCGGCCTCGACCAGCTCCTTCATCGCCCCGACTGTCTCCTCGATCGGCACGGACCGGTCGACGCGGTGCTGGTAGTAGAGGTCGAGGTGGTCGACGCCGAGCCGCTGCAGCGAGGCGTCGCAGGCCGACCGGACGTACTCCGGGCGCCCGTTGATGCCGAGCCGGCTGCCGTCCTCGCCGCGCTCGTTGCCGAACTTCGTGGCCAGCTGCACCTCGTCGCGACGGCCGGCGATGGCCTTGCCGACCAGCCGCTCGTTGGTGAACGGGCCGTACATGTCGGCGGTGTCGAGGAACGTGACACCGAGGTCCAGGGCCCGGTGGATGGTCGCGATGCCGGTCTGCTCGTCGGTGGTGCCGTAGAACTCCGACATGCCCATGCAGCCGAGGCCGACGGCGGACACGGTGAGGGGGGAGGTGACTCCGAGAGTGCGCTGCTGAGTGGTCATGTGATCAAGTCAAGGTCCTGGAGCGCGCTCCAGGTCAAGCCCCGACGTCCATCCGCTCGAGGGTGTCGAGGTAGATCCCGATCTTCGCGTCGATGGCGCCCAGGTGCTCCTGCACCTCGGCGAGCCGGGCCAGCACCTCCTGGCGGTGGTGGCGGAGCAGGTCGAGCCGCT
>JBAZRQ010000545.1:0-2678 GCA_041662925.1 Nocardioides sp.
CGGCTTCCTCACCTGCAGCGAGTACGACCGGGCCGACCCGGTGCTGCGTCACCCGCCGGCCTGCGAGTGGTTCGACAGCCCGACCAAGCCCGCCGCCAACCGCGCGGCGTCCGACGTACCCGCTGCCGACGTCAACGCCGCCGCAGTCGGTGCGCCGCTCTTCGCCGCCACCGGCGGGCTGATCCTGCTGTTCGGCCTGGGCCGGAAGCGTCGTGCGCGGACGGCGTAGCGCGCTGGTCGCGGCCGGCGTGCTCGTCCTCGTGGCGGGCGGCGCCGGCGTCGCGATCGCCCGCAGCACGCCGCGCCTGGAGGCCGTCGGCCCGACCTCGGTCAGCGGCACTGAGGCCACGGCGGTCTTCCAGGTCGGCGACCGCACCGTGCGCCAGATCCGGTACGACGACGGCGGGACGCTGCGCTACACGTTCCGCCTCACCAACGACGGCCGGCTCCCGGTCACCGTCCTCGGTCTCGACGAGGAGCAGTCCGACCCGCGCCTGTTCACCCTCGTCGGCCTGACCGAGAGCACCATCGGCTCCGGCGAGTCCGCCGACCTGACGCTCTCGATGGGTATGGGCGGCTGCGAGACGCTGTCCTCGAGGTCGGGGTCGTTCGTCAGCACGATCTCCGTCCGCACCCAGCAGGCGGGGCTGTTCGAGGACGTCGTCGAGATCGCGCTGCCCGAGGAGGTCCACACCGGGTCGCCGCGCGAGGCGTTCTGCCCCAACTCGACCGCGAGGTCGCGGCCCCAGGGCTGAGACCAGAGGGGCTGGGGCTCAGGCCCCGGCGATCCGCGGGGCGGTCGGGTCGGCGGCGCCGGTCTTCTGCTCGCGGGCGACGTACTCCTCGATGTCCTCGATGTCGTCGCGGTTGCGGGAGACCACGGCCAGCAGGTCGCTCATCGTGGCGATCTCCTCGACCTGCTCCTTGATGAACCACTGCATGAACTGCTCCGAGGCGAAGTCGCTCTCGTCGCGGGCGATGCTCAGCAGGCCGTTGATCTGCTCGGTGACCCGCTTCTCCTGGTCGAGGGCGAGCGCCACCGGGGCGACAACGTCCTCGAAGGTGGCCTTGGGTGCGTCGACGCCCGGGATGAGCACCTCGGAGTCGGTGTCGAGGAGGTACTGGACCATCATCATCGCGTGGTCGCGCTCCTCGAGCGCCTGGGCGTAGAAGAACGCCGCCATCTGCGGCATCGTCTTGTCGTCGTAGTAGACGGCGCAGGCGAGGTACTGGTTGTGCGCGGCGAGCTCGTTGCCGATCTGCACGTTGAGCTGCTCGGCGAAACGCGGTGCGGGCAAGGGGATCCTCGGCTTTCGTCGATGGACCGCCAGACGGTCAGGCGGCCTTGGCGAGCTTCTTCTTGGTGACCTTCTTGCCGTCTACCGTCACGAGCTTGCGCTTCTTCACGGTATACCCAGCGGGCAGCGTGCCCTCCTTCAGCATCCGCAGCGGGCAGCGCCCGCACTTGGACTTGGAGACACAGCACTCGGTCTTCGGAAGCTTCCTCACCGACGACTTCGTGGACGCCTTCTGCTTGGGCATAAAGGTGAGCCTAACAGAAGGTAGCCTCACCTAACTCACGGTGCTTGCGGCTCGGTCGCAGGTCGCAGGGGCTTCCTCACTCGTTCGCCGCGTGTCACAGTGAAACTCCCCCGATCTAGGAGCCCACCATGGGTCCTCGCCCACTTGGCCGCCGTCTGCTCGCTGGGCTGGCCACCCTCGCCCTCCCTCTCACCGCGCTCACCGGACCCGGAGCGCCCCCGTCCTTCGCGGCCCCCACCACGGCGTTCTCGGTCACGTTCACGCCGCTCGCATCCACGACGACCGCTGACATCGTCGCGGTGGAGTACCAGTCCGCGAGCCGCCTCTGGTTCGCCACTGCCGCGGGGGCCCTCTACCGTCGCGTCGGGTCGACCTTCCAGCAGGAGTACTTCGCGCCGGGCACCGTCTTCACCGACCTGGAGTTCAGCCCCGACGGCGTCAACGGGATCGCCGTCGGCACCAACGGCACGCTCGTGCGCAGCATCAACGGTGGCGACACCTGGAGCGCCCAGGTCCTGCCGAACGGCGGGCGATCGAGCGACGAGAACTGCGCCGCGGCCGACCAACCCGTCGGTGACATCGACAGCGTGCGGTTCGTCGACAACAGCAGTGTCTGGCTGGTGGGGACCGGGACCCAGATCCTGCGCTCAACCAACTCCGGCGCCACCTTCGCCTATGTCAACGACGCCGGGACGACGTGCAAGGTGCCCGACGACGTCGATGACGTGTTCGCCGTACCCGGCAGCAGCACCGCCTACTTCGTGGGCCGCTCCTTCGGGGAGGTCTTCCAGACCTCGGACAACCTGGCTTCGTCGGCCGCACCCCGTCCCGCCAGTGCGGGCAACGGCTTCACGCTCGTACGACGCATGGTCGGCGACCCGGCCAGTCCCAACCGTCAGTGGGCCGTCACCCCTTCGGGCGCGGGCGGCACCTACCTGGCGCGCACGACCGACGCCTGGTCGACGGCCGACCCGTGGACCATCATCAACGACGACACCTCCGTCCTGACCGCGATGAACGACGTCGCGTTCGCGGGCGGACGGGTGCTCAGCGTCGGCGACGCCGGCACCGTCCTCGACTCCGCCGACGGCGTCAGCTTCCGACTGACCCACGGGCCGGGCGCCCTGGCCACCACC
>JBAZRQ010000546.1:0-2666 GCA_041662925.1 Nocardioides sp.
GCCGTCCTGGTCGAGATCGACTGCCGTCCGCAGACCGTCGGGCGCGACCTCGGCAAGGAGACGATGACCGGTCCCCGGGTCACGAAGGTC
The DNA here is from genome assembly GCA_041662925.1 of Nocardioides sp. Lineage (GTDB taxonomy): Bacteria > Actinomycetota > Actinomycetes > Propionibacteriales > Nocardioidaceae > Nocardioides. The sequence goes on from JBAZRQ010000546.1 coordinate 91, forward strand.
GTCATCGCCGTCGACGCCGGCCTGGTCATCAACCCGCGCGGGGTGGAGGCGCAGATGCAGGGCGGAGCCATGGACGGCATCGCGATGACGCTCACCAGCTCGTGCCACCTGCGCGACGGCAGGTTCCTCGAGGCCAGCTGGGACAACTACTTCTACACCCGGCAGTGGAACGTCCCGAAGGAGATGGAGGTGCACGTCATGGAGTCCGACTCCGACACCCCCGGGGGGATCGGGGAGGCGGCCGTGGGCTCCACGGCGGCGGCCGTGGCCTGCGCCTACGCGCGTGCCACCGGCGTACTGCCGAAGACCTTCCCGATCAACCACAGCACCATCTCGTTCAAGCCCAAGTCGTTCGTGCCGCCGGTCCCGCCGTCGCCCACCAACGGCCTCAAGCTCGCCCGCTGAGGAAGAGGAGAGACCACCATGCCCAAGCAGACCTTCGTCCTCAACGGCAAGACCGTGACCGTCAACGTCAACGACGACGTGCGCGTCCTGTGGGTCCTCCGGGACCTGCTCGGCGTCACCGGCCCCAAGTACGGCTGCGGCATCAACGTGTGCAAGGCGTGCACGTCCCACATCAACGGCAGAGCGTTCAACCCGTGCGCCGTCCGCGTGGGCGACCTCTCGCCCCGCGACCGCGTGACCACGATCGAGGGCCTCAACGACTCCGTCGGCAAGGACCTGCACCCCATGCAGCGGGCCTGGCTCGACCAGGACGTCTCGCAGTGCGGCTACTGCCAGCCCGGCCAGATCATGGCTGCGGTCGCCCTCGTCGAGCGGGTGCGTCGCGAGGGCCGGGAGATCCGCGACTCCGACCTCGACCGGATCCGCAACATCTGCCGCTGCGGGACCTACTTCCGGATCCGGGAGGCTATCGAGCAGGGCGCGCGCAACATGCCCTGATCCGGGCTCGCTCAGGCGGCGGGCAGGCGCAGCGTGAAGGTGCTGCCGACGCCGAGCTTCGACTCGACCGTGATGGACCCACTGTGACGCTCGACGATCCGGGCCACGATCGCCAGGCCGAGCCCGGTGCCGGGCTGGGCGCGCGCCGCGGGGTCGGCGGAGCGGAAGAACTCCGTGAAGAGGCGGGTCTGGTCCTCCTCCGAGACGCCGATCCCCTCGTCGCGGCACACGATGACGACCTCGTCGCCCGCCCGCTCCAGGGACACCGAGACCGCCGTGCCGGGGCGGCTGTACTTCACCGCGTTGCTGAGCAGGTTGGACAGCGCGCGGTCGATCTGCCCGGCGTCGCCGATGGCCGTCACCGGGTCGTCCGGCATGTCGAGCACGACGCTGACCCGGGCGCGCTGAGCGGCGACGGCGACCAGGTCGCGCAGGTCCTCGAGGATCGGCTGCAGCTGGACGGGCGCCGCGATCACCGGGTTGTCCGGGTCGCCGACCTTGGAGAGCAGCAGCAGGTCGTCGATGACCCGCTGCAGCCGGCGTGAGCCGCGCTCGATGGCCGACAGCGAACGACGTGTGCGGTCGCTCAGCTCGGGGGCCGACTCGAGGATCTCCAGGTGACCGACGATGGCGGTCAGCGGGTTCTTGAGCTCGTGGGAGACGGTCGCGATCAGCTGACCCTTGTAGACGTCGAGCGCGGTCAGCTCCTTGACCAGGCGGTGCTCGCGGTCGAACGTGCGCGCGTTGAGGATCGCGCGGCCCAGGTCGTGACCGATGTCGAGTGCGGCCTCGGCCTCCGTCGACGACCACGTCGGCTGGCCCTCGACCCGGGTCAGCACCAGGTTGCCGACGCAGGTCGAGCCGGCCCCCACGGGCACGAAGAGGAGGGCCGCGGCCCCGATCCGCTCCATGAAGGCGTGGATCTGGCGCGAGTGCTCCAGGGAAAGGACGTCGACCGGCACGTCGCGCTCGATCAGCACCCACTGCTGGAGCGCCCACAGGCCGTGGGCGGCACCCTCCGCGACCTGGATGAGTACGTCGGGCAGGACGATGTCGGCGCCCTGGGCGCTGTGCAGGACGCCGGTGCCCAGCATCTCGTCGTCGAAGGTCTGGATCCAGCTGCCTCCGGCGCGGAAGCCCTCCGTCAGTGCCGCTCCGCACTGCTTGAGCAGGTCGTCGATGTGCAGCTGCACGCTCGCGTTGCGCACGATCTCACGGGCGGTCGTGGCCAACCGGATCTGCTCGGACAGCGCGTGCCGCTCCAGCGCCACGAGGACCGCGCGCTCGGCCTGGGCGGCGTACTTCTCCAGCAGGGAGCGCTGGCCCACGTCGGGCCTGCGGCCGCTGACCGGGAGGTCGATCGACAGCAGGCCGACGACCTCGCCGGCGTCGTCGCGCAGCGGCGCGATCAGCAGGTCGAGGGGGTGCCAGGCGTCGGGGGCGTCCGTGGGGACGAAGTCGGGCACCCAGCCGTAGTCGGAGCCGGTGGTCCCCGCGCGGTCGTGGGGCACGAACTTGAAGCGGCCCCAGTCGTCGGCCCGGGCGACCTCGTCGCGGATGACCTGCAGCGGCGTGGCCGAGTCGAGCAGCTGCTGGTGGGCATCGTCGCTGCCGGCGACGGCCACGGCGCGCAGCGCCTCACCGCGCACCACGCTGATGATGGCGACCTGGAA
>JBAZRQ010000547.1:0-2664 GCA_041662925.1 Nocardioides sp.
GGGCTGCCAGGTGCCGCCCTTGAACGGCGTCCGCAGCGCGGCACGGGACACGTCGGTGAACCGGGCGGAGGCGATCGGTCGGCGCCCCGCGGTGGCGGACCACTGGGTGCGCGAGAGCGGGCCGGTGTGGCTGGACTCGAGGGTGAAGTCGCAGAGCCCCTTGGGGATCGCCACAGCTCACGGCCGCCGGCGACGGACGCGGGGGAGTCGACCCAGATGTCGGTGATCGTCACGCGCCGACCGTGCTGGTCGGAGTTGATCGGCCGGGCGACCAGAAGCTCGGAGTAGGTCAGCGGGCTGCCCTCCTCGTAGCTGACGAAGGCGGCGCCGTAGACACCCGCGGGCCGGGTCTCGTCGACCGGCTCCTTCACCTTGAACAGGGAGAGCCACAGCGAGCCCACCATCGACCAGGGGGCAGGGGGGTAGGACGTCGTGTCAGGAGTCGTGTCGGCGTTCGTCTTGGGGGTCTGTTCAGCCATGCCCGGAACCCTAGCGGGGTTGGGGGGTCAGTCGTCCGGGTCGTCCAGCCGCGCGAGCCAGGTCGCGAACCGCTCCACCGCCGTCTCGAACTCGGGGTGGATGTCGGTGAACTCCTGCAGGCGCTCGGCGAGCCACGCCAGGGTGACCTCTTCGTCACCCCGGCGCTTCTCGAGCTCCTCGATCCCGCGGTCGGTGAAGTACATCCCAGTCCTTAGGAGAAGGCCCGGTCGAGCAGGTCCTTCTGCTCGGCGGCGTGACGCTTGACGGTGCCCACCGACGGCGAGCTGGACGCCTCACGGGTGATCGGCTCCACCTGCGCGTCGACCTCGGGCCAGACGTTGAGCGCGTAGTTGGGCCACGGACCCATGTTGACCGGCTCGTCCTGGACCCAGCGCACCAGCTTGAGGTTGGGGTAGCGGGCGATCTCGGACCGGATGTCGTCCAGCGGGTGGGGGTAGAGCTGCTCCACCCGGGCGATCGCGAAGCGCTCGCCGTTGTCCCGCTTGGCGCGGTCGACCATCAGGTCCCAGGTCACGCGACCCGAGCACACCAGCAGGGTGTCGACCTTGGTGGGGTCGGCGGACTCGTCGCCGATGAACGGGCGGAACGCGCCGCTGGTGAAGTCGGCCGGCTGCGAGGCCGCCTCCTTGCGCTTGAGCATCGACTTGGGCGTGAAGACGATCAGCGGGCGGTGCTTCTGGCCCAGCGAGTGCCGCCGCAGCAGGTGGAAGTAGGACGCCGGGGTGGACGGCTGGGCGACCACGAACGCCTCGTCGGCGGCCATCGTCATGAACCGCTCGATCCGCGCGGAGGAGTGGTCGGGGCCCTGGCCCTCGTAGCCGTGGGGGAGCAGCAGCACGACCCCCGACTCCTGGCGCCACTTGGTCTCGCCGGAGCTGATGAACTCGTCGATCACCGTCTGGGCGCCGTTGACGAAGTCGCCGAACTGGGCCTCCCACAGCACCAGGGCCTCGGGGCGGGCCACGGAGTAGCCGTACTCGAAGCCCAGGGCGGCGTACTCGGAGAGCAGGGAGTCGTAGACGTAGAACTTGCCCTGGTCCTCGGTGAGCGACGACAGCGGCGTCCACTCGTCGGCGTTCTTGCGGTCGATGATCGTCGCGAAGCGCGAGACGAACGTGCCGCGTCGGGAGTCCTGGCCGGCCAGGCGGACCGGGCGGCCGTCCATCAGCAAGGCGCCGAAGGCGAGGATCTCGCCAGTGCCCCAGTCGATCGGTCCCTCGGTGATCGCGGTCGCCCGGCGCTGCAGCTGCGGCATCACCTTGGGGTGCACCGTGAAGCCGTCGGGCGGGGTGACGTAGGCGTCGGCGATCCGCTTGAGGGCCTCCATCGGGATGGCGGTCTCGGTGTCGCCGGCCGGCTTGTCCGGGTAGTCGGGGACGGTGGTCCACTCGGAGGGGTGGCTGCTCGCCTCGCGCACCTCGGTGAAGACCCGCTCCAGCTGCTGCTGGTAGTCGCGCAGGACCTGCTCGGCCTCCTCGATCGTGATGTCGCCACGACCGATCAGGGACTCGGTGTAGAGCTTGCGGACCGAACGCTTCTGCTCGATCAGGTCGTACATCAGCGGCTGCGTGTACGACGGGTCGTCGCCCTCGTTGTGACCGCGGCGGCGGTAGCAGACGAGGTCGATCACGACGTCCTTCTTGAACGCCTGGCGGTACTCGAACGCGAGCCGGGCGACCCGGATGCACGCCTCGGGGTCGTCGCCGTTGACGTGGAAGATCGGCGCCTGCACCATCCGGGCGACGTCGGTGCAGTAGAGCGAGGAGCGTGACGAGCCGGGCGACGTGGTGAACCCGACCTGGTTGTTGACGACCAGGTGGATGGTGCCGCCGGTGCGGTAGCCGCGCAGCTGGCTGAGGTTGAGCGTCTCCGCCACGACCCCCTGGCCCGCGAAGGCCGCGTCGCCGTGCACGAGCAGGGGCAGCACGGGGTAGGCCGCACCGCGGTTGAGGACGTCCTGCTTGGCGCGCGCGATGCCCTCGAGCACCGGGTCGACCGCCTCGAGGTGCGACGGGTTGGCCGCGACCGAGACCTTGATCTTGTGGCCGGAGCCGGCCTCGAACTCGCCCTCGGCGCCGAGGTGGTACTTCACGTCGCCGGAGCCCTGGACCGTGCGCGGGTCGATGTTGCCCTCGAACTCGCGGAAGATCTGGGAGTACTTCT
>JBAZRQ010000548.1:0-2655 GCA_041662925.1 Nocardioides sp.
CCGACCGCACGGCCCGCCCCGACGTTGCATTTGCCCCTGCTCAGCAGCGTTCGATGGTGGCGTCCTTGCGGGCCTGGTCGCCGTAGCTGCGGGCCTGCTCGACGTAGGGCAGCACCACGCTCGCGCCTCCGACGTTGCCGATCGCGCCCTGGACCACGCAGCTGGTCACCTTGCCCGGGTCGACCTGGGCGATCGCCTGGGCCAGCCGGAAGAGCTCACCGGGGGGCAGGTCGGTGTGGAGGTGCTTCATCACCGTCAGCACCCCGCGCTCGATGAAGCCCGGTTGGTCGGCGTTGTTGCGCACCGTCGACTGGATGCCGCGCAGCACCCGCTGCTGGTTGGCCGAGCGGTCGAAGTCGCCGCCGGGCAGCGTCTTGCGAATGCGTGCGAACGCCATCGCCGAGTAGCCGTTGAGGTGCAGCCGCCCGGTCTGGAAGCCGTTGGGCTTCAGGTTCGAGTCGGAGAAGTACGACGGGTTGCGCACGTCGATCCCGCCGATGTCGTCGACCATGTCCTCGAAGAACGGGAACCGGGTCACGAAGACGTACTCCGGCTGCACCCCGACCAGCTCCCCGATCGCGCGGCCGAGCAGCTCCGGTCCGCCGTAGTAGAGGGCGGCGTTGATCCGGTCGGAGCCGGCGCCCGGGATCGACACGTAGGAGTCGCGCGGCACGCCGATCGTGGTCGCCGCGCCGGTCCTGGTGTTGATCCCGATCAGCTGGAGGGCGTCGCCGCGGGTGCGCAGCATGTCCTCCCCCGGCCGGGCGTCCGAGCCGACCGCGAGGATCCAGACGACGTCGGGCTCGAGGTCGATGCCTTGGGCCCGCTCGATCTTGACCAGCGTCACCTCCGTCGACGAGACCGTCGAGTCCGGTACGACGACCGCCGCGACCGTGAGGACGCAGCCCAGGGCCACGGTCCGGAGCGTGCGGGCGAGTCGGGTCCGGTGCTGCGTGCGCCTCATCGGCCGCGCCCCCTGTTCACGTCGTAGCCGAAGACGCGCCAGGCGCCCTTGTCGTAGGTCAGGAAGAGCCTGCCGCGGACCCGCTCCTTGCGCTGGACGGCGCCGTCGAGCCTCATCGCCAGGACGAAGCGGGCGGTGGCGGCGACGGCGCGCTTGCGAACAGCGAGTGCGTCGACGGTGACCTCGCGCTTCGTGGCGACGACCTGCTCGAGGTCGGCGCCGAAGCGCTTGTTGCTCATCAGCCCGGCGTCGGTGGCCGCGTCGGCCGCGGCGCCCTTGGTGAAGCCCGGGAAGGCGTCGGAGAAGTCGGTGCGGGGGAAGTCGCCGAGGTAGGCCGCGTCGATCCAGGCGTCCACGACCTCGGCGACCTGGGTCTTCAGCCGGGCCCGCCGCTGCTTGTCCAGGCCACCGACGACCTTGCCCAGCCGGGCGACCGTCTTGATCGGCGGAGGCCCGGAGGGGGCACCGCTCGCGGCCGGAGGGTCACCGCCCTCGGGGTCGTCGTCGCCGGAGCACGCTGCGGACGAGCCGACCAGGGCCAGGCAGACGGCAGCGGCCGACACCGTCCGCCGGGTCCGGGCTGCTCGGAGTGGGAGTCTGACCATGGTCGAGTGCGTCCTCTCGGGCCCTGTCGGCAGCCCTGACTGGTGGGATGTGCAACACCCTGCCCCAAAGGCTGGGCTCGGGTCGGTATTTGCTGGTCCGTGGGTCTAGCCTTGACGACACACACCTCATCCCCGCGCGCTCCCGAAAGAGGCGAAGCAAGTCGTGCCGCAGTCGTCAGGCAACCCGTCCTCAGCAAGCTCCCCCCAACCCTCCTCGTCACTGGGAGCCAACGAGTGGCTCGTGGAGGAGATGCGGGAGCGCTACACCGCGGATCCGGGCAGTGTCGACGCTACGTGGGTCGACTACTTCACCGACGGCGGGGGTGCCTCGTCCAGCAGCTCTGACAACGGCTCCGGCGCCAACGGCTCCGCGACCAACGGGGCCGCGCCGGCCAAGGCCGAGCCGAAGCCCGAGCCCAAGCCCGAGCCCAAGGCGGAGGTGAAGCCCGAGGCGAAGAGCGAGGCGAAGAGCGAGGCGAAGCCGGCCCCGGTCGCCAAGCCGCGCCCGCAGACCAAGGCCGCCGAGCCGGCCAAGGGCACCAGCGACCCGATGCCCAAGGAGTCGCGCCCCGCCGAGCCGGCCGCCGCCAGCGACGAGCCGACCTACACCGTGCTGCGCGGTGCCCCCGCCCGCACGGCGCACAACATGGACGCCTCGCTGACCGTGCCGACCGCCACCTCGGTGCGCACGGTCCCGGTCAAGCTGCTGTGGGACAACCGCACCGTCATCAACAACCACCTCGCCCGCGCCCGCGGCGGCAAGGTGTCGTTCACCCACCTGATCGGCTACGCCCTGGTCAAGGCGCTGCGGGCGATGCCCGAGATGAACGTCGGCTTCGACGTCATCGACGGCAAGCCCAACCTGATCACGCCCGCACACATCAACCTCGGTCTCGCGATCGACGTGAAGAAGGACAACGGCACCCGCCAGCTCCTGGTGCCCAGCATCAAGGCGGCCGAGTCGATGGACTTCGCGGCCTTCTGGACGGCGTACGAAGAGATCGTGCGCAAGACCCGCGACGGCAAGCTCGCCGTCGAGGACTTCCAGGGCACCACCATCTCGCTCACCAACCCCGGCGGCATCGG
>JBAZRQ010000549.1:0-2653 GCA_041662925.1 Nocardioides sp.
AGGACTGGACCTGGGTGCTGAGGCGGTCCTGCCCCGAGTGCGGGTTCGTCGCGTCCGAGGCCGACCGGTCCGGCTTCGGCGAGGCGCTGCGCGCCAACGCGGCGGCGTTCGACCGCGCGCTCCGCGAGCCGGGCGCGGCGCGCCGCCCCGGGTCCGCGGTCTGGTCGACGACGGAGTACGCCTGCCACGTCCGCGACGTGCACACCATCTTCGACGAGCGGGTCCGGGCCATGCGCGACCAGGACGAGCCGGTGTTCGCCAACTGGGACCAGGACGCGACGGCGGTCGAGCAGCGCTACGACCTGCAGGACCCCGCCGTCGTGGCGCCGGCGCTCCTCGCGGCCGCCGACCCGGTCGCCGCGACGTACGACGCCGTGCCCGATGACGCCTGGGAGCGCCGCGGCTTCCGCAGCAACGGCAGCGAGTTCACCATCGACTCGATCGCCCGCTACCACCTCCACGACGTCGTGCATCACCTGTGGGACGTCACCGCGGCAGCTACGCCACAGGCCGGGCACGCGTGAGGCACACGGAGTTCTGGGCCCGCCTCGAGCACGTCCTCGGCAGGGGCTACTACCGCGTCTGGGCCGACCAGTTCGTGATGTCCGACCTCGACCGCCGCACCGCGCAGGAGGCGCTCGACGCGGGTGTTCCGCCCAAGCGGGTCTGGGCTGCCGTGTGGGAGGCGCTCGAGCTGCCGCCGAGCGAGCGCTGACTCCGCCGACCCCCGCGCAACGCTGCGCCCTATGCTGGTCCCTCCTTCTCGGGCCGCCCAGAATCGGAGATCCAATGCAGCTCACGCGTCCTCTCGTCGCGCTCACCCTGGCCCTGGCCCTGGCCCTGGGGCTCGCGGGCTGCGGCGGCGACGACGAGAGCAAGGAGCTCATCTCGAAGCAGGAGTTCCTCGACCAGGGCAACACGATCTGCTCCGCGGGCAACCTCGCGGTCGACGAGATCGGCGCCAGCATCGACCGGAACGACCAGGAGCAGCTGCTGGCTGCGATCAAGGAGCAGGTCGTCCCGCTCGTCCGCGGCCAGATCGACGACCTGCGCGCCCTGGGCTACCCCGACGGCGACAAGGACACCCTCGAGGCCATCTACACCGACACCGAAGAGGTCCTCGACACCTGGGAGGACGACCCCTCGCAGGCACTCGTCGACGAGCGGATGGCCCCGATCAACGAGCGCCTCGGCGACTACGGGCTGACCAAGTGCGCCGGCTGAGCGCCACCGCGTGACCGGCACCGAGATCGGCATCGCCGACGTCGCGGTGATCGGTGGCACCGGCTTCTACACGTTCCTCGAGGACCCGACCGACCACCTCGTGGACACGCCGTACGGCGCGCCCTCGGCGCCGGTGTCGGTGGGCACCGTCGCCGGTCGGCAGGTGGCGTTCCTGCCCCGCCACGGCCGCGACCACGAGCTGCCGCCCCACGCGATCAACTACCGCGCCAACTTGTGGGCGCTCCGCTCGCTCGGCGTCCGCCAGGTGCTGGCGCCGTGCGCCGTCGGCGGCCTCCGCCACGAGGTCGCCCCCGGTGACGTGGTGGTGCCCGACCAGCTCGTCGACCGCACCCACCGCCGGATCTCGAGCTTCGTCGAGACCGGTGCCGTGCACCTTCCGTTCGCCGACCCCTACTGCCCGGCCGTCTCGGCCGCGGTGGCCGCCGCCGACCCGGGGATCAAGGTCGGCGGGACCATGGTCGTGATCGAGGGACCGCGCTTCTCCACCCGGGCCGAGTCGCGGCACTACGCCGCCCAGGGCTGGTCGCTGATCAACATGACCGGCAGCCCCGAGGCGGAGCTGGCCCGCGAGATGCGGCAGTGCTACACCGCGATCGCCCTGGTGACCGACATGGACGCCGGAGCCGAGCACGGGGCGGGCGTCGACCAGCGCGAGGTCTTCGCACTGTTCCGGGCCAACCTGGAGCGGCTCACCGGCCTGCTCACCACCGCGATCGGCCACCTGCCCGACCCGACCGGGTGCGGCTGCTCCACGTGGGCCGACGGCCTCGATCTGACCTACCGCATCCCCTGATCCGCTCCTAGGCTCCGTCCATGACACGTCGACTCTCACCTTCCTTCGTGGTCGCCGTCCTCGCCCTCGTGCTCGCCGCGGGTGGGGTCGGCTATGCGGCCGGCACGATCGGCTCCGCCCAGATCAAGGACAACTCCATCCAGGGCAAGGACGTCCGCAACGGCACTCTGCAGAGCAAGGACGTGCGCGACCGTTCGCTGCGTGGCGTCGACCTCAAGCCCGGCTCGCTGGGCCGGTCCACCGACTACACCCGCTGCCGGACCGGTGAGGTGTTCCGCTTCGGCACCTGCATCCGCCAGGCGCCCTTCGGGCCCTCCAGCTACCAGGCCGCCACGAGCAACTGCTCCGACATCGGCGGACGCCTGCCCCGGCTCTCCGAGCTGCAGTTCATCGCCGCCCACGACGAGACGTTCGGGTGGGCTGACGGCATGGCGAACCAGTACGAGTTCAGCGGCGACGTCACCGACGGCCCGGGCTACACGCCGATCGCCCGCGACCGTGGAGGCAACTTCTTCTCGGACGCCAGCGCCTCGAGCTTCTGGTACCACTGCCTCACCGTGCGCTGATGGCCACCTTGCCGCGCACGTCGCCGGCCTCGAGCCGGCGCAACGCCTC
>JBAZRQ010000550.1:0-2653 GCA_041662925.1 Nocardioides sp.
GGCGGCGTTGAGGACGGGCGTGCACGCGGTCAGGTCCTCAGCGTCCAGCTCCTGCGAGCCTGCCCGGCGCCCGTCGAGAAGCAGGAGCGAGACGGGCACCGAGGAGAACCGCCGTAGCCAGTCGGCGAGGTAGACCGAGAGGTTCTCGGCGTGGTCGGCCGTCACGTCGCTGGCTTCCCCTGCCCCCGCCAGCACGTGGGCCCTGGCCGCAAGGGTGACGGGTCCCGGTACCTGCAGGACCAGCGGCAACCGTGACATCCGGGACACGACCGAGACGACACGCATGAGCCTCTCAGCGGTGCCTTCGTGGGCCAGCAGCGTCCTGAGCGCGTACCCCACCCGGGTCCGGGCGCCCATCGCGGCGACCAGGCTGCTGTCCTGGGCCAGCAGCGCGTCCAGCACCGGACCGGTGTCGAGCAGCGTGACGTCGGGCTTCAGCAGCCCCTCGGCCTGTGCGAGCAGGCTCACGTACGCCGTTTCGTCGAGCCACGGCATGGGCGCACCGCGGAGCAGCACCTGCTGCGCGTAGGCCGCGTGGTCGATGATGAGCGCGGTCGTCCGCCCCGACGGCGGCGACGAGACGACCTGGGCGAAGTCGATGGTCATGGTGATCTCCAACGGGGGGGTCAGTGGGGTTGTCGGCGTACGCCGCCCGCCGCGACGGCACCGGTGTGGTGGCGTCGCGGCGGGTCCGCGCGTCAGGACTTGCGATGCACGTTCTCGCCGTGCTTCAGCTCCAGCTCGCGCAGGCGTGTCTCGAGCTCGGCCACCTTGAGGTCGCGCCGGTCCGGCAACATGATGATCGGCATCTCGTCGATCGTGGCGGTCACCCGCTTCGGGCCGTCGATGTCGAAGACCGTGGCGGTCAGCTCCTCGGTGTCGTCACCCCAGGAGCCGTAGTACAGCAGGTTCTGCGGTGGCTCCGGCGTCACGAACTGCTCGACGAACTCGGCGTACGGCTTGCCCTTCTCGAGGCGGGCGGCGCGAGCGGCGGCCCGGAGGGCTTCGGTGCCCGCGACGTCGAGGACGAGCGTGTCGGGGTTGTAGGCGACGGCGAAGATGTCCCGGGCGACGGTGGGACTGATCCGCTTGAGCTCGAGGTCCTTGATCACCGCAGCAGGGTCACGCTGGAGAGCGTCGCCGTACCCGCCGCCGGCGCCCTGGGACATCATGTACAGCTCACCGTCCTTGGCGACGTCGAACTGCAGCCCCATGTGGCTCGTCATGTACTGCCCACCTTCGAAGGGCTGCTCGTTCATGATCCGCTCGATGGACAGGTTGAACTGGGTCGGGTCCTCACGCACGATGTCGTAGACGTTGACGCCTTTGACCCGTGCGAGCGGGTAGGTGCCGCAGCCGTAGCCACCGAACATCCCGTAGACCGAGGGGAACTTCGCTCCTGAGGTCACGGTCATGAAGCCCCACAACGGGGTGCCCTCACTCGCCACGATCATCTCGTAGCCCATGCCGCCGGTGTGCTTGCCGAAGCCCATGTTGTCGCGGACCAGACGCTTGGACACGAGCTGCATGAACGGGACTTCCTCCTCCATCACCTCCTGCTCGGCGGTGTCGGCCATCGCGCAGAAGAGCGGCGAGACCGCGTCCTCCCCGTCGAGGAACGGCTTCGCTCCGCCGGGCATGCCGTTGAGGTCGGCGCAGAGGTTGCCCACCTGGTCACCGTGCTGGGTGACCCCTCCCCACAGGAAGGTGTTGATCTGGTTGAACCACGGCGCGATCACGTTGGAGAACTTCTCCGGGTTGGCGAACTGCAGCTTGGCCCAGGAGGACTGGAGGGCGGAGAAGCCGCGGAACGATGCCTGCAGGGACTGGCCCATCGGGGCGTCGTAGCCGGCGTCGGCCCAGGTGTGCTCGTCGGAGATGATCTCGATCGGGCTCATCGCCGAGGTGCATCGCGGCAGGTCCGGCCACCAGTAGGCCAGGATCGCCTGCATGAACATCGACTTCACCGAGCACAGCGGTGAGTTGATGGCCCGGTTCAGGATCTCCGGCCCGGTGCCGCGCAGGTCCACCGTCATCTTGTCGCCCTTGACGGTCACCTTGCAGGCGAACTTGATGAGGATGTTCTCCTTCAGCGTGGAGTCCATGAACTGGTTGAAGGACACGGTGCCGTCCGGAAGCTCCTGGATACGACGGCGCACCTCCTCCTCGACGTCCTCGACGGTCACGCGCAGGGACGCGATGAAGGTCTCCACCCCCACCTCGTCGATGAGGCCGTCGACGCGCTCCATGATCCGTTGGACCGCACCGATCTTGACTTTCAGGTCGGCCAGCTGAAGCTTCGGGTCACGCACCGAGTGCTGCAGGAAGGTCAGCAGGTCGCGGCGCAGCTCGCCTCCCTCGACGATCTTGAACGGGCTCATCCGCAGGCCGTCGTCGAAGGGAGTCTCGGAGCCCGACGGCATGCCGCCCGGCTCACAGGCGCCGTTCTCACCCTCGTGGATGGTCGCGGCGACCCAGGCGATGATGTTCCCGTCGCGGATGATCGGCATGATCATCGACTGGTCGGTGTTGTGGACGTTGCCGTAGCGCGCGTCGTTGTGGATGAACCCGTCGCCCGGGTTGATCCCGACGGTCGGCTCGTCCTTCCAGTACTTCATGATGTAGCGGATCGGGTGGTGGAGGATCGCGGAGA
>JBAZRQ010000551.1:0-2652 GCA_041662925.1 Nocardioides sp.
TACTAAGAACCCTCAGTCCAGACCGGCGCGCAGCTCGCGGACCACGGAGTCGACGACTGCCACCAGGTCGCCGCCGGTGCGCTCGGCGACCGCGCGCTGTCGTTGGTACGACGCGCCACGGGCCGGGATCTCCCCGACCGAGGCCAGCTCGGCGGAGCAGCCGAGCCGCTCGGCGACCGGCTCGAGCCGCACCAGCAGGTCCGCGAGGTCGTCGGTGACCAGTCGCTCGTCGGACGCCGCGTTGATGATCACGATGGCGTCGAGGCCGTAGCGGGCGGCGCGCCACTTGTTCTCCTGTACGTGCCACGGCGGCAGGGTGGGCAGGGTCTCGCCGGCGGCGAGCCGGGTGTCGAGATCGACGACCAGGCAGTGCATGAGGGCGGTGAGGCCGGCCAGGTCGTCGACGGTGGAGATGCCGTCGCAGATCCGGTTCTCGAGCGTGCCCAGGTGGCAGGCGGGACGCAGGTCCCAGCGGATCTCCGACAGCTCGTCGATCACGCCGGTGGTGAGCTGGTCGGTGACGAACCGCTCGTACTCCGCCCAGGTGTCGAACTGGAACGGCAGCCCGGCGGTCGGCAGCTGCTGGAACATCAACGCCCGGTTGGACGCGTAACCGGTGTCGACCCCGGCCCAGATCGGCGAGGACGCCGACAGCGCCTGCAGGTGCGGGTAGTAGTTGAGCAGCGAGGAGAGCACCGGCATCACGCGCTCGCGCTCGGGCAGCCCGACGTGCACGTGCACGCCCCAGATCAGCATCTGCCGGCCCCACCACTGGGTGCGGGTGATCAGCTCCTCGTAACGGTGGCCCTCGGACAGCTCCTGGGCGGTCCACGACGCGAACGGGTGGGTGCCGGCCCCGAAGAGGTCCAGCCCGAGCTCGTCGGCGGCGGGTACGACGGCCGCGAGCGTCTCGCGGAGGCTGGCCATCGCCTCGGGCACGGTGTGGCACACGGCGGTGACCACCTCGACGGTGTTGCGCAACAGCTCCTTGTGGAGCCGGCCGGGATCGCGCAGCCGGGGCCGGGCCCGCGCGAACAGGTGGGACGCGTCGTTGCGCAGGTCCCGGGTGCGCCGGTCGACCAGCCCGAACTCCCACTCCACACCCAGGGTCGGCTCGGGTGAGCCGTGGAAGTCGATGCGCATCGCAACAGCGAAGCACACCGCCCCTCAGCCCCGCGCGAGAAGGTTCAGCCCCGGGCGAGCAGGTTCATCGATGCGCGAGCAGGTTCAGCCAGGTGTGGGCGCTGCCGTCGAACGGTGCGGCCTCGTCGAGCACCGCCCGCTGCACGCGCTCTGCGGTCGCGACCGCGAGCTCGACGATCTCGTCGGGGTAGCCGAGCTCGACCCGGTGCTGGGCGAACTCGTCCTCGTCGTCGACCCACACCCGCCCCGCCGTACCCCGGATGACGTCGAGGTCGAGGTCGACGGCGTGCACCACGAGCCCGTCCCAGTACGGCGGCGTGGTCATGTCGACGTAGGTGTGCACGGGGCCGTGCGCGGCGTGGAAGGTGGCCACCCAGGCCCGGGTGGCGTTGGCGCCCGGCGCCGGCACCAGGATCACCTGGTCGACCGGGGCCACGTAGTCGGCACCCGGTCGCGACATCGTGCTGCCGGCGGCGAGCCCGAGCCAGTCACCGTGGTGGTCGGTCCCGAGCAGGACCGCGTCGAACTCCCAGTGCGGGCGGCGCCCCCACTTGGTCATGACGACACGGACGAGGTCGCCGGGCACGGGAGTCAGGCTCACACCACCGTGGCCGGCTTGATCTTCTTCGCCCCGCGCGCCACGACGTCCTGGTAGCGCGACCCGGCGAGCTTGGCGAAGTGGTGCAGCGCGTGGGCGTCGATGCCGACGAGCACCCGGGCCTTGTTGTTGAGGATGCCCTTGACGATGATCTCCGCGGCCTTCTCCGGCGTCATCCGGGCGAGCTTCTTGTCGAACAGCTCGGCCGTGGCCGTCTTGTCCTCGCTCGCCGAGACCCGGGCGTTGCGGGCGATCGCGGTCTTGATGCCACCGGGGTGCACGGCGGTGACGCCGACCGGGTGACCGGCCACGAGCATCTCCTGCCGCAGCGCCTCGGTCATGCCGCGTACGGCGTACTTGGTGGCGTTGTAGGCGCTCTGGCCGGGGATGGAGACCAGCCCGAACAGCGACGACAGGTTGACGACGTGCCCGTCGCCGGAGGCGATCAGGTGGGGCAGGAACTCCTTGGTCCCGTGGACCACGCCCCAGAAGTTGATGCCGACGATCCAGTCCAGGTCGTCGTAGGCGAGCTCCTCGAGGTTGCCGGCCAGCGCCACTCCGGCGTTGTTGACGACCACGTTGACGCGGCCGAAGTGCTCGGCCACCGCCGCGGCGTACGCCGTGAACGCGGCGCGGTCGGCCACGTCGAGGAGGTCGCTGCGGACCTCCCGTGCCCCGGCGGCCTTGACCTGCTCGACCGTCTCGGCCAGGCCGGCCTCGTCGACGTCCGAGATCGCCAGCAGCGAGCCCCGGCGGGCCAGGTTGAGGGCGAGCGCGCGGCCGATGCCCGAGCCGGCTCCGGTGATCACGACGACCTTGTCGTCCAGGCTCTTCATGAGTAGGCCTCCATGTCGAACGACGCCAGCCGGCGCCGGAAGTCTGCGGTCGAGCGGGGCCACAGTGTGGTGTTG
>JBAZRQ010000552.1:0-2647 GCA_041662925.1 Nocardioides sp.
GAGCTTGGGGAGGCGGTAACGGACCTCGAGCGCGGCGCCGACGTACCTCTTGGCGGAGTCGGTGGACCCACCGAGTGCGGCCCCGAGCTCCATGACCGCGAACTCCGAGACCCACGGGGCACCGTCGCCGGCCAGCGGGATGCCGTGGTCTCCGAAGGAGGCTTCGCCCTCGTCGTCGGTCTGATGGATGACGCACCAGTCGATGACCGCGTGCAGCCTGCGGACCTCGGCCGCGACGGCGGCTTGGGTCTCGTCGCGCATGACCTTCAGGAGGTCGGCGGGGCTGCTACTCATAGGGACAAGTCAAGCAGGGGGCACCGACATTGCCCGGTCGAGAATGCCCTGTATCCACTGGGGTTTCGTCACGAAACGGTCACGATCTCGGGTTGTCTCGTGGGGGTTTCGAGGCTCGCTGCGCTCGCACCTCAACCACCGTGGAACGGGGCCCGCGCTTTGCGGGCGGCGCGGCGTCAGCCGTGCCGCCCGTGCGCCGTCGAAGCGTCCCGGGCGAGGCTCGCGGTCAAGGACGGCCGAAGGCCGCCGCGAAGCGGGCGGAGCTCCTTGACGGCGAGACCCGGGACGCTAGGCGCGCGGGCCTCAGTCCCCACGAGCACAGTCACCTCACGGTGGTCTCGAGGCTCGTCACTTCGAGGCTCGCAAGCTCGCACCTCAGTACAAGCGCTGGCGCTCCTCGCGCCTCGACCAGCGATGGAAGGCCTGCCTGCCGACCTTCCGCCGGGACCCGATCGCGGTGATGATCGACCGATGACCCCGGACGAGGTGGCCGAGCACGCGGAGAGCTTGTCGAGGTGCAAGCGGAAGGGCACGGAGCAGCGGCCTGCGTGGTACGTCGACAACCGGCTGGTGGCTCGGCTCGAGGACGCGAGCACGCTGACGATCAGGGCCACGCCGGCGGCCAGGGACGCGCTGGTGGAGGAGCACCCCGAGACGTTCGGCGTGCCGCCGGCGATGGAGAGCCACTACAAGGTGCAGGCGGTGCTCGACCACGGCAACGATGACGCCGTACGTGCAGCGATCACGGCGGCCTACGAATATCAGCGCGCGGCAGGCGGCTGAGCTCGGCCATACTTGCGGCATGGACTTCCCCTCGCCGACCACCAGCCAGTGGGTCGCGTTCGTGGTGGCGAGCGCGCTGTTCATCCAGGTGCCCGGGCCGAGCCTGCTGTTCACGATCGGGCGGGCGCTGACGGTCGGGCGCCGCGACGCCCTGCTCTCGGTGGTGGGCAACGCGCTCGGCATCGTGGCGCAGATCCTCGCGATCGCACTGGGGCTCGGGGCCGTGGTGGCGGCGAGCGCCACGGCCTACACGGCGATCAAGCTGGTCGGGGCGGCGTACGTCGTGTGGCTGGGGGTGCAGGCGATCCGGCACCGCGCGGACGCACGGGCGGTGCTCGGCGCGCTCGACGAGCCGGGAGCCGTGACCATGCGCGCGACATCGGCCCGCAAGAGCCTGCGGGTGGGGTTCTTCGTGGGGCTCACCAACCCCAAGACCGTGGTGTTCTTCCTGGCGTTCCTGCCGCACTTCGTCAACGACGCGGACGGCTACGCCAGCGCCCAGATCATGATGCTGGGGCTGGTCTTCGGGGTGATGTGCGTGACCTCCGACAGCCTGTGGGCGCTCGCCGCGGGCAAGGCGCGCGACTGGTTCGGCGGGCGGCCCGAGCGGCTCGACGCCCTCGGTGCGGCCGGCGGCACGATGATGGTTGGGCTCGGGGTCAGCATGGCGGTCGTGGAGTAGCTTCGCGCCATGGCAGAGGAAGCAGCACCGATCCCCGGCGACCGGCACCGCCTCTCCATGACCGTGCTGATGACGCCCGACATGGCCAACTTCTCCGGAGACGTCCATGGCGGCAGCATCCTCAAGCTGCTCGACCACGTAGCGTTCACCTGCGCGAGCCGGTACGCCGCGCAGTACGTCGTGACGCTGTCGGTCGACCAGGTGATGTTCCTCGAGCCGATCCACATCGGCGAGCTGGTCACCTTCGAGGCGTCGGTCAACTACACCGGTCGGACCTCGCTGGAGGTCGGCATCCGGGTCACGGCCGAGGACATCCGCCGGCAGCGGATCCGGCACTGCAACACCTGCTACTTCACGATGGTCGCGCTCGACGACGACCGGCGCCCGATCCCGGTGCCGCCCCTGGTGCCACAGACCGACGACCAGCGCCGTCGCTGGCACGAGGCCGAGGAGCGCCGCGAGGCCCGTCACGACTGAGAGCTCGGCTGTGCGAGGGTCGCGGCATGTGGGAGATCGTGGCGACGGAGCGGGCCGGGGGCTTCGTGCTGCGCCACGACGGACGCGACCAGTCGCACGTCGACCTCGACGACCCGACGTACCTCGCCTTCGACTACGTACGGCGGATGGGCGACGTCGTCGACGCGATGGGGGAGCCGGGGGCGCCGCTGCGGGTCGTCCACGTCGGGGGAGCGGGGATGACGCTGCCGCGCTACGTCGCGGCCACCCGGCCGACGTCGCCGCAGATCGTGCTCGAGCCCGACACCGAGGTGACCGAGCTGGTGCGCGCCGAGCTGCCGCTGCCGCGGCGCAGCGGGATCAAGGTGCGGCCGGTCGACGGACGGTCCGGGATCGCGGCGCTGCGCGACGGTCAGGCCGACCTGGTGATCC
>JBAZRQ010000553.1:0-2645 GCA_041662925.1 Nocardioides sp.
GACCCGCAGCGTGGCCAGGTCGATCTGGCGCACCGTGAGCCGCCCGGACTCGATGTACTCCGCGTTGCGGCGCTTGGTCCGGTCGACTCCGGACTCGGAGCGGTCGATCGCGAACAGCTTGCCGCTGACCAAGCGCCCGCAGATCAGCTCGGCGGCGGCACCGGGGCCGCAGCCGATCTCGAGGACGTGGTCGCTGGGCTGGACGTCCATGAAGTCCACGGCCCAGCGGATCCTCGTGGGGATGGTGTTCGCGGCCATGGCTCCACACTGCCAGAAGCAGGGCCTCCCGCGCACCGATGCCATGCCGACGCGACAGTCGTGATCATCACGCGCGGCGGTTCCACTAAGTTGGAGAGGTGGCCGAGAAGATCAGGGTGGGCGTGCTGGGAGCGCGCGGCAAGGTGGGCGCCGAGGTGTGCTCCGCCGTCGAGCGAGCCGACGACACCGAGCTGGTCGCAGCGGTCGACCAGGGCGACCCGATCGAGTCGCTGGTCGAAGGCGGGGCGCAGGTGGTCGTCGACTTCACCCACCCCGACGTGGTCATGGACAACCTCGCGTTCTGCATCGATCACGGCATCCACGCGGTGGTCGGCACCACCGGCTTCGACGACGAACGCCTCGCGACCCTGCGCGCCCGGCTCGCGGACGCGCCCGGGGTCGGGGTGCTCGTGGCGCCCAACTTCTCGATCGGCGCGATCTTGATGATGCGCTTCGCCGCCGTCGCGGCGCCGTTCTACGAGTCGGTCGAGATCGTCGAGCTGCACCACCCCGACAAGGCCGACGCACCCTCCGGCACCGCCCGCCGTACGGCGGAGCTGGTCGCGGCCGCGCGTCGCGACGCCGGGCTGCCGGCGCCGCCGGACGCCACGACCACGAGCCTCGACGGGGCGCGCGGCGCCGACGTCGCCGGGATCCGCGTGCACGGACTGAGGCTGCGCGGCCTGGTGGCCCACCAGGAGGTCATCCTGGGCGGCGTGGGGGAGACGCTGACGATCCGGCACGACTCGATGGACCGCGCCTCGTTCACCCCGGGTGTGCTCACCGGGATCCGGCAGGTCGCTGCCCACCCCGGGCTCACGGTGGGCCTCGAGCACTACCTCGACCTGCCCTGAGCTTCCTGTAACCCGGAGTTCCTGCAACTTTCTGCAGTGCACGTACGTGCAGCGCCTCCCTACTGCCCCTACGGACGATTCCTTGCCAGGGTTCTCCCAGCGACGTCGACTCGGTGACGTCCCATTGAGAGGAAACCATGCGCACGACACTCGGTCTCGCCGCGGCAGCGGCACTGGCGGCCGGCACCCTCGGCCTCCAGACCCCCTCCGCCACCAGCGCCACCGGACCGGCCGACCGCCGGCCGGCCCTGGCCGCCTCCGCCGTCACGGCCCTCCAGCACCACCCCGCCGCCGCGCTACCGGCGGCCGAGCAGGAGTTCCGCGTGGTCGACACGATCGTCGACCGCGACGGCAGCACCCACGTCCGGATGGACCGCACGATCGCCGGCCTCCCCGTCCTCGGCGGTGACCTGGTCGTCCACCGCGGCCCGAGCGCCGGATGGCGTGGCGTCAGCCAGACGCTGCGGGTGCCGCTCACCCTCTCGACGAAGCCCGAGGTGGCCAAGGCCGCCGCCCAGCGCCGGGCGCTGCGGCCCGCCGCGGCCACCGACGACATCCGCAACCTGCGCTCCGCCGGTGCACCGCGCCTGGTCGTGGACGCCCTCGCCGGCACCCCCCGCCTGGCCTGGGAGATCACGACCCTCGGCCGCCACCCCGACGGCACGCCGAGCCGCCTCGCGACCTACGTCGACGCCCGCTCCGGCTCGGTGCTCCGGCGCGAGGAGCAGATCCAGACCGCCGACGGCTCCGGGCAGTCGCTCTACAGCGGCACCGTGGCGATCCAGGTGACGCAGTCGGGCTCGACGTACACGCTCACCGACGCCACCCGCGGCAGCTCCAAGACGACCGACATGCAGAACAAGACGGACTCGATCTTCTGCCAGATCTTCGGCGCCGGCTGCAGCAACGGGGTCGCCTACTCCAGCCCCGACACGGCGTTCGGCTCCGGCAGCAACGCCAACCGGGAGTCGGCCGCCGTCGACGCTCACTACGGCGGAGCGGTCACGTTCGACTACTTCAAGCTGGTCCACGGCCGCAACGGGATCTTCGGCAACGGCACCGGCGCCCCGAGCCGGGTCCACTACGGCAGCAACTACGTCAACGCCTTCTGGGACGGCGCCAAGATGACCTACGGCGACGGTGACGGCACCGAGTTCGGCCCGCTGGTCTCGCTCGACGTGGCCGGCCACGAGATGAGCCACGGCGTCACGGCCACCTCCGCCAAACTGGCGTACAGGGGCGAGAGCGGCGGCCTGAATGAGGCCAATTCCGACATCATGGGCACCATGGTGGAGTTCTACGCCCACGGCGGCGGCACCACCGCCGTGCCGAACTACACGGCCATCACCGGCACCATCAGCACCATAGGCGGCACCGTGCCCGCCGCCAACTACCTCATCGGCGAACAGCTCGAGACGTCGGCCTTCGCCCATCCCCTCCGCTGGATGTACAAGCCCAGCCTCGACGGCGCCAGCAAGGACGCCTGGTCCACCTCGCTCAAGCGGCTGGACGTGCACTACAGCTCCGGCCCCG
>JBAZRQ010000554.1:0-2641 GCA_041662925.1 Nocardioides sp.
TCCTCCGTCAGGGTCGTGAGCTCGCACGAGCCGCGCATCTTCGGGATCGCCCACGCGAGGACCTGGTGTCGGAGGCTCGCCATGGCTCCAACACTTCCACAGCCCCATCGGCTGACGTGTCACAGATCTGCGCTGACCGGTGTCTGAAGGAACACCTCGACATGAAGGAGCAGCCATGCCCAGCACGTTCCGCATCCCGAAGGCCACCATCACCGGCGTCTACGGCCGGGTGATGTCCGCCTACGCCCGTCGCGAGTGGGGCCAGGTCCCCGACAACGCCTACGTCCTCTGGCACCACCGCCCGGTCCTCAAGGCGGTGTTCTCGTTCGAGGGCAAGGTGCGTAAGTGGGACGAGCTCGACCCCGACCTGAAGTCCTACGCCCAGCTCGCCAGCGCCGCCGTCATCGGCTGCTCGTGGTGCCTCGACTTCGGCTACTTCCTGGGCCGCAACGAGGGACTCGACCTCAGCAAGCTGCGCGAGGTGCCGCGCTGGCGCGAGTCGTCGGTGTTCACCGACCTCGAGCGCGACGTCCTGGAGTACGCCGAGGCGATGAGCGTGACCCCGCTGACGGTCACCGACGAGCTCACCAGCCGGCTGCTGGCCGCGCTCGGGACGGCGGCGGTGGTCGAGCTCACCCAGATGGTGGCCCTGGAGAACATGCGCTCCCGCTTCAACTCCGCGGCCGGCCTGCAGAGCCAGGGCTACTCGGACGTCTGCGAGCTGCCACTCGCCGTACCCTCCACCTCATGACGGCAGCGACCGACGACTTCGTCCGCCACCGCAACCTGCTGTTCACCGTCGCCTACGAGATGCTCGGCTCGGCGGCCGACGCCGAGGACGTGCTGCAGGAGGTGTGGCTGCGGTGGGCGGAGGCGGACCACGCGTCCGTGCTCGAGCCGCGGGCCTACCTGGTGCGGATCACCACCCGGCTCTCGCTCAACCGGATGCGCACGGTGGCGCGGCGCCGGGAGGCGTACGTCGGGCCGTGGCTCCCGGAGCCGCTGCTGACGGTCCCGGACGTGGCCGAGGACGTCGAGCTGGCCGACAGTGTCTCCACGGCGATGCTGCTGGTGCTGGAGACGCTGACCCCCACCGAGCGGGCGGTGTTCGTGCTGCGCGAGGTCTTCGACGTGGGGTACGACGAGATCGCGGCCGCCGTCGACAAGTCGCCCGCGGCGGTGCGCCAGGTCGCGCACCGCGCCCGCAGCCACGTCGAGTCCCGTCGGCCGCGCGGCACCGTGTCGGTGCGCGAGCGCGACGCCGTGCTCGCCCGCTTCGTGGCGGCCACGGTGACCGGCGACCTCCAGGGACTGATGGACGTGCTCGCACCGGACGTCGTACTCATGACCGACGGCGGAGGTCTCAAGAAGGCCGCCCTGCGGCCGATCGTCGGGGCCGAGAAGGTGCTCCGCTTCCTGGCCGCTGTCGCCGAGGGGGTCGAGGCGGTCGCCGACCTGGTCGTCGTCAACGGCGCGCCCGCGGTCCGGCTGGTCATCGACGGAGAGGTCGACACGATCGGCTCGCTGCTGATCGAGGACGGCCTGGTCACCGCGCTCTACCTCGTGCGCAACCCGCAGAAGCTCTCCCGGCTGCAGACGGAGACCGCTCTCACGCGGGAGTGAGCCCGGAGCGTAGGGTGCAAGCACACGACAGGGGAGCAAGCGCGAGCTTGCTGAGAGTGCGGACCAGCCGCAGACCCTCGAACCTGCTCCGGTTAGCACCGGCGAAGGGAGTCACATGAAGTCCAGTTTCGTGCTGCTCGCATGCGCGCTCGCGGCCACGTCCTGCTCCGTCATCGGGGCCGACGACGACAAGGAGTCCGCGGCCGAGGCCGGGGGCAAGGTCGTCCTCGTCACCCACGAGTCGTTCGCGCTGCCCGACGAGGTGGTGGCCGCGTTCGAGGAGGAGTCCGGCTACGAGCTCGTGCTCCGGGCGAGCGGTGACGCGGGCACGCTCACCAACAAGCTCGTCCTGACGGCGGACAACCCGACCGGCGACGTCGCGTTCGGGGTCGACAACACCTTCGCGTCCCGCGCGCTCGAAGGGGGCGTCTTCGCGGGCCACGACTTCGACGCCCCCGCCGGCGTCGACGACTACGCGCTGCCCGGCGACGACGACCACGCGCTGACCGCGATCGACAACGCCAACGTGTGCGTCAACGTCGACGACACCTGGTTCGCCGCCGAGGGACTCGCCCCGCCGGAGACGTTCGCCGACCTCGCCGACCCGGCGTACGAGGACCTCTTCGTGCTGCCGTCGGCGGTCACCAGCTCGGTCGGGCTGGCCTTCCTGCTGGCCACCATCGACGAGTACGGCGACGGGTGGGCCGACTACTGGGCCGACCTGGTCGACAACGGCGCCAAGCTCACCAGCGGCTGGTCGGAGGCCTACCAGGGCGACTTCACCCAGGGCGGCGGCAAGGGCGACCGGCCGGTCGTGCTGTCCTACGACTCGTCGCCGGCGTTCACGGTCGACGGGAAGGGCGGCACCACCACGAGTGCGCTGCTCGAGACCTGCTTCCGCCAGGTGGAGTACGCCGGGGTGCTGGCCGGGGCGGCCAACCCCGAGGGCGCCGAAGCACTGGTGGAGTTCCTGGTCGGCCCCGAGGTGCAGGCCTCCCTGCCCGACAGCATGTACGTC
>JBAZRQ010000555.1:0-2637 GCA_041662925.1 Nocardioides sp.
CAGCGCCCGCAGCTGTTGCGCGGAGCGGTCGGCCCGGTACTCCTGCCAGAAGGCGAACCCGCCGTTGAGCAGGACGATGACGACGATCGCCACACTGATCGCGGGCATGCCCGCGACCAGGGCGAGCCCGGCCGCGACCCACAGCAGCACGGCCAGCAGGTGCGTGAGCTGGGCAGCGAGCATCCGCAGCGGATGCGGTCGCGCCGGCTCCGGCATCACGTTGGCGCCGTACCGGGCCCGCGACTGCTCCACCTGCGCGCTCGTCAGCCCTGACGCCATCGCGGCTCCTGTCCTGGTCCGCTCAGAGTCTGCTCCGACCGGGCCACAGCGGCCTGAGGCGAAGGTCGGACCATGGCCGGGCCCAAGGTCCCTGTCGCCGGCCACCCGGCGGGGCTTCAATGGCCCCATGGCCTGGATGGAGATCGACGGACATCAGCTGGTCGTGCGGTTCAGCCCGGCCGAGCGCGTCCTCGGTCTGGTGCGTGACCTGGTCGTCCCGCTGTCCTCGGTCGACTCCGTCGAGCTCATGGACTCGTGGAAGGCGGTCCGCGGCCTGCGCGTCGGCCTCGGCCTGCCCCGCGTGCGGCTGATCGGGACCTGGTACTCCCGCGGCCACCGGCAGCTGGTCTCCCTGCGGCGCGGGGTTCCGGCGCTGAAGGTGGGCCTGAGCGGTGAGAAGTACGACGAGGTGCTGGTGAGCGTGCCGGAGACCGACCTGCTCCACGCCTGCCTGGCTTTCCGGCCGTGAGGCGACTTCGTCGCTTCAACGGGAATGCTCGCTGCGCTCGTACGTCCCGGGCACCCCACCGCATAAGGCTGCTCAGGGCCGGGTCCCTGACACCACGAGCATCTCGCACGGGCCGACGAAGCCGTCGGCGTCCTCGAACTGCGTGAGCGCCTCCTCGATCTCGCGCCACGCGGCCACTCGTTCCGCCTCGGTGACACCGGAGAGCATCTGGTGCAGAGCGCCGAAGGACTCGCGCTCGAACCGCACGCACTCGGCGGCACTGGGAAGCCTGATCGGTGACGGGACGGCGGTCACGGTGACGTCGACGAGGCCGGCAGCGCCGTACGCGGCCTCGGCGACGCCCGGCGCGCCCAGGCTGAACGGGCCCGGGAGGCCGGGGGCGGGTGCCGGCAGGCCGGCGATCCGCCGGATGATGCCGACCGGTACGGCGAAGAAGCCGTTGCGGTCAGCGGTGCTGTAGACGACCGAGGCAGCCCGTCCGCCAGGCCGCAGCGTGCGGCAGATCTCGGTCAGGGCGCGGTGCTGGTCCGGGAAGTAGATGAGGCCGACGCGCGAGATGGCGGCGTCGTACGAGCCGTCCGGCACCAACGCCAGGTCCTCGCCGTCGGCCTCGAGCGTGTGCACGTTGGCGAGTCCGGCGCCGGCGGCCTCGGTGGCGGCGTACTCCAGGATCGCGGGCGAGATGTCGGTGGCGAGGACGTGCCCGGTCGGGCCGACCCGCCGAGCGGCGGCGAGGGTCTGGCCACCGGCGCCGGCCGCGACGTCGAGCACCCGCGAGCCGGCGACCAGGCGGGCGTCGTCCAGCATCTGCTCGGTCGCCGCGCCGAGCCACTGCTCGATGACGGGGCCCCACTCGTGCCAGGCGGAGGCAGCGGACTCCCACTGGGCGCGGGTGGTGGTCTTGAAGGCGGTGGGGTCGAAGGTGGTGGTCATGGTGGACTCCTTGGTGGCTGAGGACGGGGCTTGTCTCGAGGTTCCCCGGGGTCGTGGTGACCGGCCAGGGCGGGAACTGGACCTGGTCGGGACAGTTTCTGGACTGGGCGGGCCATCGGTACGACACTCCGGAGATGAAGGACTACGCGCAGTACTGCCCGGTCGCGCTCGCGAGCTCGGTGATCGCCGAACGGTGGACGCCGCTGATCGTGCGTGAGCTGATCCTGGGCGGGCGCCGGTTCAACGAGATCGACCGCGGGCTGCCGGGCATCTCGCGCTCGCTGCTCAAGCAGCGCCTGGACCACCTCGAGCGCAAGGGCGTCGTGACCCGCGTCGAGCTGACGCACGGCCGCGGGCACGAGTACCAGCTGACGCCGGCCGGCCGCGACCTGGAGGGCGTGATCATGGCGGTCGGGGAGTGGGCGGTGCGGTGGATGTTCACCGAGCCGGAGCCGCGTGAGGTCGACCCCGTCACGCTCACCTGGTGGATGTCGCGCCGGATCGTCCCCGACGCGGTCCCAGAGCATCGCACGGTGGTCGAGTTCGACTACGGCGGCGACGACCCCACCCGCATCTGGATGGTGCTGGAGCGCCGCGAGACCTCGGTCTGCACCGACCCCCCGGGATTCGACGTCGACGTAGTGGTCGCCACCGAGCCAGTGGAGCTGATGCGGGTGTTCTCGGGGATCACCAGCTATCGCGACGCCGTCGCCAGCGGCACGATCACCGTCACCGGCCTCCCGAGGCTGACGCGCGCCCTGCCGGACTGGTTCGCGTGGAGCCCGTTCGCCCCTGCGGTGCGCTCGCGGCTGGCGGCGAAGTAGTGCCCGAAATGAAGAAAAGGCCCCGTGGAGCCGGAGCCTTCTCAGTGTCCGAGAGGGGACTTGAACCCCTACGCCCTAATACGGGCACTAGCACCTCAAGCTAGCGCGTCTACCAATTCCGCCACCCGGACG
>JBAZRQ010000556.1:0-2635 GCA_041662925.1 Nocardioides sp.
GGCGTTTGTCGTTGCTTTGCAAGCAGGGGGTTAGGGGTTCGAGTCCCCTAGGCTCCACCACCTGGCCGCGGGCCGCCCGGCGGCGCCCCGGTCCGGTCCGGCGTCACCTCGGGCCGGCCGCCACACCAGGGGCCTTGGTCCCCTCACCCGAGGCCTTCGGATGCGGGCGCGTGGGCACGGACCTTGCGTAGGCTCGGGCCACGAGGAGGGCTGCGCCGTGGCGAGGGTCAGGTGGTGGATCGCGGGTCTCGCGGTCGCGCTCGGCGTGAGCGGCGCGTGCGGCTCCGACACAGACGGCTCCGTCGGCTCGCCGAGTCCGACGTCCATCGGTTCCGTCGCCACACCCACCTCGGGTGCACCGACGTCGGACACGCCGGAGCCCGAGGAGGACGCGATCCGCGCGTTCTTCGATCTCGTCGACCAGGGCCGGGCGGCGGACGCCGTGCTCGCCATGTCGTCGTCGGTCACCGGTGACGACAGCGTCAAGCAGGCCTGGGGAGTGCAGCTCGAGGCCATGGATTCGGTGGGGGTGCTCGCTCTCGGGCCGTCCATGCCTGAGGACTGGACGGCGACTCGCCACACCTACCGGGTGACGTTGGACGTGAGGATGGATCCCGCGTCGGCCACGGCACCGATCCCCTACTACGGGTACGCGGCCGGCAAGAACGTCCGCTTCGTCTCCGTCGTGGAGGAGGGCGGGGCCTGGCGCATCGACACCATCGGAACCGGGCCCTAGGCCGACGATGTGCACCGTGCGCCTGGCAGTCGGCACGGCCGTGGTCATGATGGCCACGGCTCTGGGCGGGTGTGCGGACGACCCCGGCGACGGGCCGGGCGAGCGCGACCTCGACGCCGACGTGAGTGTTCCGGGCTGGCCCGACCAGGTCGACGTGGCGATCCTCACCGAGGACGTGGGGGGTGGCCTGCCGCCGCCGGAGCCGGCACCGGCACGTTTCGCGGCGGTGCCGGACTTCGTGCTGTACGGCGACGGGGTCGCCGTCTGGCGTCAGGGAGGGTCCTTCCTCACCATCACGCTCGACCGGGAGGGCGTGCGGTCGGTGCTGGGCTGGGCCACGGTCGCTGGCCTGCTCGACGAGGGAGGCGCGGACACCGGCGATCCCCAGGTCTACGACGTGCCGAGTGCGCGATTCGACGTGAGGACCGACGACGGCTCGGTCGCCACGATCCTGCGCGCCCCCGGCCTCGACGCCGGGGACCTCGGGCTGAGTCCCGACGAGTCCGCGGCCCGTGCCCTGCTCGGGGAGCTGCACGACAGGTTGCGTTCGCTGCCGGACTTCCTCGGGGACGATCGGGTCTTGGCGCCGGTGGGGCCGCTGCGGGCGGCTGGCTGGGAGGTGCTCAGTCGCCGGACCACCACCTACCCGGATCTCTCCGGTGACGAGCCGACCTGGACCCTCGACGACCTGAGCGAGGGGTGCCGCACGGTCACCGGCGACGACCAGACACGCCTCGAGTCGCTGATGGCCGCACAGCAGACCGACCCGGGCTTCGGCAGCGTCTGGGGGTTCGAGGGCGCGGCCTGGGTGGTCTTCGCTCGTCCGCTGCTCCCGGGCGCCCCTCGGGGCTGCGGGGCCGTCCCCTGAGCGTCACGGACGATCGAGGCGCCCGGGCCTCCTGACCGATCGGGGCGGGCGGCTGAGCCTTCCCCGCTGTGCCAGGACCCGTCGTCGGCCAGCACGGCCGTGCCCGCCGCCTCGTGCGAGAATCCGGGCGTGAGGTTCCGGGTCGCGATCATGCTCGTCGTGGTCGCCGTCCTCGGCAATGCCTGCTCGGACGACTCGCCCGCGCCGGAGCCGGCCCCCGCCGCACCGAGCAGCACCGCGCCGACGGCGTACGATCCGCTGGCGGAGCCGGCCTCGGCCGTCCTCCCGCTGGTGCCCGAGGCCGCGACGGCGCTGAGCGTCACCGACTTCGAGCTCGTGCGCCTGCAACTGGGGGCCTCGGAGCTCACCAGCAAGAGCCCCCAGGAGGAGCGGGACACGTTCTGGCGTCGCGCGGAGGCCGAGGCGCCGCTGCTTACCGGCGGCCTGCTGCGTCCCGTCGACGCGAGGCTGGCCGACGACTACGGGTTCACCCAGGACGACGTCGACTGGGAGGCGCACTTCTTCGACGCGCAGGGCGTCGAGCTCGGCTGGGTGCTGAGCATCCGGATGATCGTCGACATGGCCGCCGTCCAGCGCGCCGTCGACGACGGGGTCGGTCCGCTCGCGGGCGGCGAGGTCGTCGCCGACCAGCACCTCGTCGTGATGGGCACCGCGGCGGATGGCGAGGCCAGCTGGGCGACCGACTCGCAGCTGCCGGCGCTCGTGGGGATGCCCGCCGACTCGACGTACGCCGCGCGCGGCTGCGTCCCTCTCGAGGGCGCACCGGCCGGGCTCGACCAGCTCGACGCCTACAGCGTCGCCTTCGAGGGCACCCTGGCCACCGCGCGACTCGGCGCCGGCCGCGCCGACCTGTTCGAGCGGCTCGGCCTCGGCGACACGGTCTCCGCCTTCGCCACCGGCTTCACCGGTGGCGTCGCGGACCCCACCACGGGGCGGATCGGCTACCAGATGGCCGACCCGCCCGCGGCTGCTGAGCTGGCGCTGCGCGGCACCCTGCCGTTCGCGGCCTG
>JBAZRQ010000557.1:0-2635 GCA_041662925.1 Nocardioides sp.
GGTCGTCATCGTGACGGGCGCGGCACAGGGCATCGGTGAGGCCTACGCGAAGGCACTCGGAGCGGAGGGGGCGTCGGTCGTCGTGGCCGACGTCAACGCGGAGTCCGGGGAGAAGGTCGCGGCGGCGATCAACGAGACCGGTGGCCGCGCGATCTTCGTGCACACCGACGTGTCGTCGGCCGAGTCGGCCGCGGCGATGGCCGAGCGCACCGTCGCCGAGTTCGGCGGGATCGACGGCCTGGTCAACAACGCCGCGATCTACGGCAACATGCAGTTCGACCTGCTGATCACCGTCGACTGGGACTACTACAAGAAGTTCATGTCCGTGAACATGGACGGCGTCCTCGTCGTGACCCGCGCGGTGTGGAAGCACATGCAGGCGCGTGGCGGCGGCTCGATCGTCAACCAGAGCTCGACGGCGGCCTACCTCTACTCCGGCTTCTACGGCCTGGCCAAGACCGGCGTCAACGGGCTCACTCAGCAGCTCGCGCACGAGGTCGGCGGCATGGGCATCCGGGTCAATGCGATCGCTCCCGGGCCCACCGACACCGAGGCCACCCGCACCCAGGCCGGCGACGCCGCCAAGGACCTGGTCAAAGGCCTCGCCCTCAAGCGGATGGGCCAGCCCGAGGACATGGTCGGCGCCTGCCTCTTCCTGCTCTCCGACGAGTCGTCGTGGGTGACCGGCCAGATCATCGCCGTCGACGGCGGACAGACCTTCCGCCCGTGAGTGACCTGAGAGTCGGGTTCGTCGGCCTGGGCAACATCGGCAAGCCGATGGCGCTGCGGCTCGCGGCCGCCGACGGCATCGACCTGACGGTCTTCGACGTCGCCCGTGAGCCGCTCGCCGAGCTCGAGGCCGCCGGAGCCGGGGTCGCCGAGAGCGTCGCGGCTCTCGCCGCCGGCTCCGACGTCGTGTGCGTGATGGTGCGCGACGACGACCAGGTCCGGGACGTGCTGGGGGAGATCCTGGGAGTGGCCGGCGACGCCCAGACCGTCGTCATCCACTCGACCGTCGCCCCGACCACCCCGGCCGAGCTCGCCGACACCGCGGCCCGGCACGGCGTGAAGGTGGTCGACGCGCCGGTCAGCGGTGGCGCCATGGGCGCTGTCGATGGCACCCTCGCGATCATGGTGGGCGGGAGCGACGAGGCGTTCGCCGCCGCGCGCCCCGCGCTCGAGGCCATGGGGTCGCTCGTCACCCACGCGGGGCCGATCGGCGCCGGCACCAAGCTCAAGCTGGCCCGCAACCTGATGCACTTCGTGGCGTTCACCGCCGCCACCGAGGCCCAGCGCCTCGCCGAGGCTGCCGGTCTCGATCTCGTCGAGCTCGGCAAGGTGGTCCGGCACACCGACGCGATCACGGGCGGCCCCGGCGCGATCATGCACCGGGCCACGACGGCGCCACTCGACCAGGACGACTTCTGGTACGGCGTCTTCGACCACGTCCGCGCGCTGGGGGAGAAGGACCTGACGTTCGCGATCGCCCTGGCTGACGAGCTCGACGTCGACGTACCGATGGCACAGGAGGCGCTCGCGCGCCTCGGAAAGGGGCTCGGACTGTGAGCAAGTTCGACGATCTCCCGGAGCAGCGCCGCCGCGGCCTGGAGAAGATGGAGGCCGTCTACGGCTTCGACATGACCGACGGCGAGGGCGACTTCTTCGGCTACACCGCCGACCACCTCTTCGCGGACATCTGGAACCGTCCGGGCCTCTCCGACCGCGACCGCCGGCTGCTCCTGATCGGGCTGCTCGCGGGCAGCGGCGGCGCCGACGTGCTCGGCATCCAGATCCCGGCCGCCTACGCCAACGGCGAGCTCGACGAGACGGCGCTGCGCGAGATCGTGATCTTCCTGTGCCACTACGCCGGCTGGCCCAACGGTGCCCGGATCAACTCGATCGTCGAGGAGACCATCGCCAAGGCCGCCCGCGCCAAGCGCCGCGCGGAGGAGCAGTCCTGACCGCCCGCGCGACGCTGCGCCCGCTTCCGCCCGGCGACTGCGGCATCGTCTCGGCACGGCCCGGCCCCGACCTCGCGGCCGCCGGCTACACCGAGACGGAGTACGTCGCGTCCGGCACCGCGGTGTCCTACACCGCCGACGACCTCCCCGCGGACGGCCACTGGTCGCTGCGCGTGGCGGCCTCGGCCGACTACGTCACCCGGGTGGTGGTACGCCGGCCCGACCCGGCCGCCGCCAGCGGCACCCTCGTCGTCGAGTGGCTCAACGTCAGCAGCGGCATGGACGCCGCCCCCGGCTGGACGTTCTTCGCGGAGGAGGTCGTGCGCCGGGGGCACGCCTACGCCGCGGTCTCCGCCCAGCACGCCGGGGTCGAGGGCGGCCTCTCGTCGGTGTCCGTGAACGACCTCGGCAGTCCCGGGCTCAAGGGCAGCAACCCCGATCGCTACGGGGTCCTGTCCCACCCGGGCGACGCCTTCGCCTACGACGTCTACACCCAGGTCGCGCGCGCGGTCGCGGCCGACCTCGGGGCCACCTGCGTGCTGGCCGCCGGGGAGTCGCAGTCGGCGTTCGCGCTGACGTCGTACGCCAACGGCGTCCAGCCGCTGGCAGGCCTGTTCGATGGGCTGCTGATCCATAGTCGCGGGGGAGCGGCGCTGCCGCTGGGCCGCGCCGGT
>JBAZRQ010000558.1:0-1859 GCA_041662925.1 Nocardioides sp.
ACCGGCCGTCCTCGCGGCGCCAGGCGTCCCACTCGACGGTCGCGGACGGGTCGACGTTGAGCGAGCGCAGGTGCGACTCGACGGCGTCGCCGAGGGTGCGGGCGCCGCCCTCGCCGGTCGAGCGGCGTACGGAGGAGCGCTGGGCGCGGTCGGCGACGTGCTGGCGCTCGGCGAGCACCGGGACGGCGTAGACCATCACCTTGTCGACGCTCGTCTGGGCGGACTGGGCGACCGCCTCCGGGCTCTCGCCGGCGCGGATCCGGGCCTGGATGTCGCGGGGACGGAGGGATGAGTCCATCTGTATCTCCAACTGGCCGAGGCGAGAGGCGTCGCCGCGGAGCGCGGCCCGGAGGCTCGGGGTGATGTCGAGCGTGAACTCGACCCCCGCATCGCTGACCAGCAAGAGGCGCTTCCCGTCGTCGCTCACTCCAGCGAGCGTGAGGTGCGCCATGGGATCTGCTTCCTGGGTCCTGCGGTGTCGTGGTGGTGAAACCTTCGGTTGGGCTTTCGATTGGGCAGAGCCTACGCCAGCGCCCGCGTCCCGCCGGGTCATCACGCGGCGTGCCCGGCCGATAAATGTGGGACCGATCTGCGACTACGCTGCCCGGGTGCCCAGCACCCTCGTGGTCCTCGACCTGGTCGGGATCTTCGTCTTCGCGTCGTCCGGGGCGCTCGTGGCGGTCCGCAAGGAGCTCGACGTCTTCGGCGTGCTCGTGCTGGCCGGTACGACGGGGCTCGGCGGCGGCTTCCTGCGCGACCTGCTGATCGGGGCCACCCCGCCGGCGGCGCTGGCCGACTGGCGCTACCTGATGGTGCCCGTGGCGGCCGGGCTGGTGACGTTCGCGTTCCACCCGGTGGTCGGGCGGATGGAGCGGATGGTCAACGTGTTCGACGCGTTCGGCCTCGCGCTGTTCTGCGTCACCGGGGCGACCAAGGCGCTGGAGTACGGGCTGGGACCGGTGCCCGCGGCTCTCATGGGCATGCTCACGGGCATCGGCGGTGGGATGCTGCGCGACCTCCTGGCGGGTCGGGTCCCGGTGATCTTCCGGGGCGAGCTCTACGCCACGCCCGCGCTGGCCGGTGCCGCCATCGCCGTGGCCGGCACGCGGGCCGACCTGCCGGTGCTGGCCGTCGCCCTCACGGGGGCCGGCGTCTGCCTGGTGTGGCGGCTGCTGGCGATGTGGCGTGGTTGGCAGGCGCCGATGCCCATGGGGTCCTCCAGCGTCTAGCCAGGGTGTGGTCAGCGGCCGGGATGCAGCTTGCGTGCGGTCAGGATGATGCACCCCAGCAGGACCACCTCGACGACACTGCCCATGAGGTAGTAGGCCCAGGTCTCGCCCACCATCGAGGCGACGATGGTGAGGATGTAGACCGGCGCGACGACCAGGTTGAGCGGTCGGTTGATCCGCTGGGGGAGCACCAGGGTCGCGGCCACCATCAGGCTCGGGACCAGGATGTAGAGCGTCGTCAGGGCCAGGAAGACCTGGTCGATCTCGAAGCCCGCGCCCGACACCTCGCCGGCCAGCGCTCCCTCGATCACGTCGGCGCGGAAGAAGCCGAAGATGTCGACGTAGGCGAAGACGAACAGCATGGCCGTCCACAGGCCGCTGATGACCAGGCGTGGGTCCAGCGGGGCGAGCGAGGCGTCCAGGTTCGTGCCCGGATCGGTTCTTGTCTGCATGACGGTCCCCTTCTGCGAGGTCGAGCCAGCGGCTCGGAAAGGCTTATCGTACGA
This sequence comes from Nocardioides sp., assembly GCA_041662925.1. Taxonomy (GTDB): domain Bacteria; phylum Actinomycetota; class Actinomycetes; order Propionibacteriales; family Nocardioidaceae; genus Nocardioides. Next base: position 1,736 of record JBAZRQ010000558.1, read on the forward strand.
CGTACGATACAACGTACGATACTGCTACGCTGGAGACGTGTCCACCCCCCGCAGGGCCCCGCGCAACACCCTGTCGCGGGCGCGCGTCATTGCCGCGGCCATGGAGCTGGCGGATGCCGATGGC
>JBAZRQ010000558.1:1869-2633 GCA_041662925.1 Nocardioides sp.
CGCTCTACCACTACGTCGCGACCAAGGAGGAGTTGCTCGATGCGCTGGTCGAGCAGGTCTACGCCGAGATGGAGCGACCGGACCCGACGGCGGGCGACTGGCGGGCCGAGCTGGTGCGGCGGGGGGAGGCGGTGCGTGCGGTGCTCCTGCGGCACCCCTGGGCGCTCTGGCTGCTCGAGACCCGCACTGCCCCCGAGCGCCCCGCCGCCCTCGGCCACGCCGAGGCGGTCCTCGCCACGCTCCTCGCCGGTGGGTGCCCGCCCGAGGTCGCCGTGCGGGCCCACGTGCTGCTCGACAGCTACGTCTACGGGTTCGTGCTCCAGGAGCTGACGATGGCGAGCACCGACCCCCACTCCGACCACAGTGACGAGCTCGCGGTGAGCCTGGAGGCGGGGCCCTACCCGAGCCTGCGGTCGGCGATGTCCGCTCTGCGTGCCGACGACGACTACGTCTTCGCCGACACCTTCGAGCCAGGCCTCGAGGTGGTGCTCGACGGCGTCGAGCGCTGGCAGGCCTCAGCGGCGAGCTGAGGACTCCACACCCACTCAATCGCTGAGCGGGCCGCGGCTCACTCCCCGAGGGTGGAGCCGACCGGCAGCTGGAGCTCGCCCTCGCGCCCGGCGCCGTCGACCACGAGCTCGCAGGTCCCGGTCGAGACCGAGCACGACAGTAGGTCGGCGTCCGGATCGTCCTCGTCGAGGGCGATGACGTGGACGGTCTCGTCGTCGGCCCACTCGTAGGCGGTGGAGAAGAAGTAGCCCGTG
>JBAZRQ010000559.1:0-2626 GCA_041662925.1 Nocardioides sp.
GACGGTGTCGTCGGTGTCGGCCACCAACACGTAGAACTGCCACGCCGAGCCCTCGTCGCCGAGGAGCGACGAGGCGTCCTCGATCCCGGCCCGGGCGCCGTCGTCCTTGCCGAGCGTCGTGTAGCGGAGCTCGGCGGTGTCGCTCATGGTGTCGGTCACCCAGCCGAAGACGTTCTGGTAGAACGCCACGACGGTGTCGTAGTCGGCGGTCAGCACCTCGAACCAGCCCGGCGCCCCGACCTCGCCGATGTCCTCGATGCCGGCCATCTCCGCCGGCTCCCACACGCCGACGTTGGCGCCACCGGGGTCCTTCACGAGCGCCATGTGTCCGAGCGGACCGACCTGGATCGGCTCCACCACGACCTGACCGCCGTTGGCCTCGGCCATCGAGACCGTGGCTGACGCGTCGTTGGTCTCGAGGTAGACGCCCCAGTTGTCCGCGGTGTGCTGGGTGCCGTCGTTGCGCATGCACCCGGCCACCCGTCGGCCCTCGCGCCGGAACGTCACGTAGCCGCCGTACTCCTCGCCGGCGTCCTCGTGGGTCCAGCCGAACAGCCCGGTGTAGAACCGGACCGCTTCGTCGACGTCGGTCGTGAACAGCTCGACCCAGCAGGGCTCGCCGGGCACCTTGGAGCGGGTCATCCGTCAGCTCGCCTTCTTCGCGGGCGTCTTCTTCGACGCGGTCTTCTTGGCAGCAGTCTTCTTGGCCGGTGCCTTCTTCGCGGTGGCTTTCTTGGCGGGCGCCTTCTTCGCAGCGGCCTTCTTCGCCGGCTTGGCCTCGTCGTCGTCGGCCGTTTCGCCGCGGGCGGTCTTGGCCGCGTCGACGGAGCGCTGGAGCGCGGCGAGCAGGTCGACCACCTCGCCCGACGACTTGGTCGAGGTCGCCGTGCGCTTGACCTCGCCGCCGTCGATCTTGGCCTTCACCAGCGCCTCGACCGCCCCCGCGTAGTCGTCCTCGAAGTCGGCGGCGTCGAAGTCGCCGGCGAGGGTCTCGACCAGCATGTTGGCCATCTTGACCTCGGCGTCCTTGATCTCGCCGGTCTCGATCGAGAAGTCCGGCTGCCGGATCTCGTCGGGCCACATCATCGTCTGCAGCACGATCACGTCGTCGCGCACCCGCAGCACCGCGACCGAGGAGCGCTGCCGGAGCGCGACGGTGACGACGGCCATCCGGTCGGCGTCCTTGAGCGCCTGGCGCAGGAGCGCGTAGGGCTTGGCGCCGGTCTTCTCGGGCTCGAGGTAGTAGGACTTCTCGAAGAGCATCGGGTCGATCTGGTCGGTCGGCACGAACTTCTCGACCGCGATCTCGCGCGACGAGGTCAGCGGCAGCTCGGCGAGGTCGTCGTCGGTGAGGATGACCATCTCGCCGTCCTCGGTCTCGTAGCCCTTGGCGATGTCGGCGTAGGCCACCTCCTCGCCGTCGATCGAGCACACCCGCTGGTACTTGATCCGGCCGCCGTCCTTGGCGTGCACCTGGCGGAACGAGACGTCGTGGGACTCGGTCGCGGAGTAGAGCTTGACCGGCACACTGACCAGCCCGAACGACACTGCACCCTTCCAGATCGCGCGCATGGGGAAGCCTCTCTTGTCGCTGACGTCACATCAGTATCCGTGGTTAGGACCGCCGACGCATCCGCCACTCATCGAAGGCCTGGCGACTGGTCCGCGTGGGCAGGTACCCGAACTCGTCCTTCAGCCTCGTGTTGTCGAGCACGGGACGGTACTGCAGGAACCGCGTCTGCTCCGGGCCGTACGGCGTGAGGCCGAGGCGGCTGCCCAGGGCCAGGGCGGCGCGCAGCACCCGCTCGGGCAGCACGAGCGTCGGCTTGCCGAGCAGCCCGGCGATCTCGTCGACGGTCAGCGCGCCGTCGCCGGCGACGTTGAAGATCCCGGTCGCGGCGCCGGTGACCGCCCGCTCGATGACGGCGACGACATCGGTGTCCCACACGAACACGAACGGGGAGTCCGCGCCGCGGATCTTGAGCAGCCGCGGACGCTCGAACAGCGCGGTGATCTGGTTGTCGACGGACTCGCCGAGGATGGTGCCGATCCGGAGCACGACCTGCTCCAGCTCCGGGTGCTCGGTGCGCGCCGCGGCGAGCATCTCCTCGACCAGGCGCTTGTGGTGGCTGTAGGCGAACTCCTCGTTGCCGCGCACCGGGTCGTCCTCGGTCAGCCAGCCGTCGTGGGCGGCGCCGTTGTCGGGGTGGTAGCCGTAGGCGGCCCCGCTCGACGACACCACGAGGCGGCGCACGCCGTGGGCCAGGCACGCGTCGAGCACGTGGCGCGACCCGTCGACGTCCACGGCGTACTCCAGGGCGCGGGAGGAGCCCTTGCCCGGCGTGACGATCGACGCCAGGTGCACGACGACCTCCGGTGCGGCCGCAGCGATGCCCGCTCCCACGGCCGAAGCGTCGGTCACGTCCATGACCACGTGGTCGACCCCGTCGACGGGGCTGGCAGGCAGCCGCAGGTCGGCGCTGGTGACCGTGTGGCCCGAGGCCGCCAGGCCGCGCACCACCGAGGAGCCGAGGAACCCGCTGCCACCGGTGACGAGGACCCGCGAGGGCCCGGTCATGCGGCCACCGGCTCGGCCGGCCTGGTCGCCACGCCGCGGACACGTCGC
>JBAZRQ010000560.1:0-2618 GCA_041662925.1 Nocardioides sp.
CGCTCGCCCAGGGGGGCGGCGACGTGCTGTCGGTGCCGCACCCGCCGTACGTCGACACGACCGGCACGCCGGGCGCGCAGCGGTGGTACGCCGTGTCGACGCTGTCCGACGTGCACGTCGACGGCGCCCCGTCGACGGTGGTGTCCGCGACGCCGCTGCCGGCCGCGACCGGACCGGTGACGGTGGCGGTCGACGCCGCGACGGTGGTGGGCGAGCTGCCCCGGCCGTGGCGGCCGATGATCGGCAGCGAGCACCTCTCGCACGCGCTCTCGACCGACACCACCGGCGGCCGGGTGATCGGCGCGGAGCTCAGCTCGGCGCTGTCCGCGGCGCATCTCGAGCTCGGTGTCACGCACGTGCGGGCGCACGGGATCCTCTGCGACGACCTCGGGGTCTATCGGGAGGTGGACGGAGGCCCGGTCCACGACTTCTCGGGGGTGGACCGGGTCTACGACCACGTCCGGTCGCTGGGCCTCTACCCGGTCGTCGAGCTGTCGTTCATGCCGCACGACCTGGCCTCGGACCCGACCAAGACGGTGTTCGGCTACGACGCGATCGTGTCGCCGCCCAAGGACTGGGAGCGCTGGCACGACCTGGTGGCCGCGCTGACCGGGCACCTGGTCGACCGCTACGGCGACGAGGTCGTCGAGCACTGGTCCTTCGAGGTGTGGAACGAGGCGAACCTCGAGGTGTTCTGGTCCGGCACCCCGTCGGAGTACCTCCAGCTCTACGACGTCACGGCGTCCGCGGTGCGCTCGGTCGACGACCGCCTCGTGGTCGGCGGCCCGTCGTCGGCCGCGGCCGGCTGGGTGGAGGAGCTGCTCGCCCACGCCCGGCTCTCGGGAGCCCCGGTCGACTTCGTGTCGACGCACACCTACGGCGCCCCGCCGCTGGACTTCCGGCCGATGCTGGAGCGCTACGGCCGGGGCGGGACGCCGATCTGGTGGACCGAGTGGGGGGTCACCCCGACCCACTTCAACGAGGTCAGCGACGCGGTCTTCGCCGGCGTCTTCCTGCTCCGCGGGATGCTGTCGTCGATGGGGCGGATCGAGTCGCTGTCCTACTGGGTGGTGTCGGACCACTTCGAGGAGCTGGGCCGGCCGCCGGCCCTGCTGCACGGCGGCTTCGGGCTGCGCACCGTCGGCGAGCTGCGCAAGCCGCGCTGGTGGGCGCTGGCGATGCTGGAGCGGCTCGGGTCGCAGCGGCTGGCGGTGTCCTACGCCGGGGACGGCGGCGGCTCGCTGGTGGAGACGGTCGCCTGCGCCGACCCCGGCTCGGGGGAGGTCTCGGTGCTGCTGTGGAACCTGACTCTCGACCAGGGCAAGGCGGCCGGGTCGGCCGCTCTCGCCCGGGACGTGGAGGTGGTCGTGCGCGGGCTGCCGCCCGGGTCGTCGTACACGCTGCGGCACGAGCGGGTCGACGAGGACCACTCCAACATCGCGTCGCGGTGGGGCCGGCTGAAGGAGCCCGACCAGGACTGGCCGACCGAGTCGCAGTGGGCCGAGCTGCGCGACGCCGACCGGCTCGACGTCCTCGAGCCGGACCGGGTCGTGAGCGCCGATGCCTCCGGTGTCGTGGCGGTCGGGGCCGCCCTGCCGATGCCGTCCGCGAGCCGGCTGGTGCTCACGCCGAGCTGACCAAGGGCTGAGACACGGGCAACCGAATCGGCGCTCACGGCGTCTACCTGTGCGTACGGGGGCGACCCGGTCCACTACTGCAGCGGTGTGGGCCGGGTCGGGGGCCCACTCAGCGGGCGCGCAGCAGCTCGAGCACCGTGTCCATCTTGGTGTCGAGCCCGGCGACCTGGCCCTCGAGCCCGGTGACCTTGGTGTCGAGCCCGGCGACCTGGCCCTCGAGCCCGGCGACCTGGCCCTCGAGCCCGGTGACCTTGGCGTCGAGCCCGGTGACCTTGGCGTCGAGCCCGGTGACCTTGGCGTCGAGGGCGTCGACCTTGGCGTCGAGGGCGTCGACCTTGGTGTCGAGCCCCGCGACCTTGGCGTCCAGCCGGCCGATGTCCTGGCCCAGCTCGTCGAAGCGGTTGCTGTGCCGGCCGAGGGTGCCGTTGATGGTGGCGAGCAGCTCGTAGATCGACTGCACATCGTTGTCGAGCTGGCGCACCTTGCGCTCGACCTCGGCCGGAGTCATGGACATGGGCAGGAGCCTACGCGCGTTGCGCTGCCGGGGAAGGGGGAGTCGGGCGGCCTGTGGAGGACGGGTTGCCGGCGCCCCTTTACCCAGGTGAGCGAGTTCACGGCGCCCCGAATTGTCGACTTTCGGCTGCCGCCTGCCAACCTCGAAGGGCCGAGAGCACCGCTCGACCCGCTCCCGGCAGACCGATGCCCCGGAGACCGGGGCCGCCTGGTGCGCGCCGAGGCCCGTCCCGACGCCAGGCAGACCTGACTCAGGAAGTTGATGGACGGGCGCGGGAGACCCAGGCAGCACGCCCGGGGCAGCTGAGATCAGCAGCCACGGGCTCGGGGTGAAGTCGAGCAGCACTCGACCGGGCTACGGCGCCCGAATCCGACAGGACTCCTTCCGCAGGCGTGGCCGAGGAACCCATCGTGACCCACACCCGACCGGGCGTGCTCGCGCGCGTCCGCACTTCTCTCGTCCTGACC
>JBAZRQ010000561.1:0-2617 GCA_041662925.1 Nocardioides sp.
CCGCGCCTTTGTGACTTTCACCTGGAGCAGCGACTAGTGTCGGGGCCCCGTCTCTCGGACACCCAAGGAGCACCTCATGACCGGGTTCAAGAACTTCATCCTGCGAGGCAACCTCGTCGACCTCGCTGTGGCGGTCATCATCGGCACCGCCTTCGCGGCGGTCGTCACCGCCTTCACCGGCATGGTGCTCTCCGCCATCGCGAAGATGATGGGCGGCAAGCAGCCCAACTTCGACGACTACGCTCCCGGCAACGTCGAGGTCGGCCCGTTCCTGACCGCGCTGATCGCGTTCCTGATCCTGGCCGCGGTCGTCTACTTCTTCGTGGTCACGCCCTACGTCAAGGCCAAGGAGCGCTTCTTCCCGAGCCCCGAGCCGGGCACGCCCGAGGACGTCGTGCTGCTCCAGGAGATCCGCGACCTGCTGGCCGGCCGGACCCCCAGGTCCGAAAGCTAGTCCCCCGAACGGGGGGAGTACGAGCGCAGCGAGTACTCCCCAGGGAGTGACGAAGTCAGCCCCCGTGGTGCGGGGGCACCTGGGCCTTGAGCCACTCCTCCGAGGCGTCGCCCTCGGAGGAGGTGCCGGGCTCGCGCTCGTCGCTGGTGGTGTCGGGTAGTACGTCGCCGAACACCGCGGCCAGGCGACGCTTGCGCTCCCACTCGGTCTCGCTCATGCGCAGAGACCGGCCGCTTCCCGCTCGGCGGCCAGCTCCTCGTCCGCGTCGGGGCTGGCCGACCCACTGGCGCCGCCGCTCGGCGTACCGCTGCCGGAGCCCGGCACCTCGCCGGCGTTGATGGCGTCGGAGCTCAGGCGACGGCTGAGCGGCTCGTCGTCGGTGACCTTCTGCCACACCTTGTCGGCCTCCGGCAGCCACACGACGCGGCCCTCGTAGCCCTCGCGGGTGTCGTACTCCCACGGCACGGTGACGAACTTGATGTTGTCGAGGCCGATGCCCTTGAAGCCCAGGCCGAGCTTGGCGATCTTGAAGACGTTCTCGAGGCCCGGATCGACGATCAGGGACTTGGTGGCGGCGTTGAGGAATCCGACCAGCCGGTCGAGGCGGGCGAGGGTGCCGCCGGAGACGACCTTGCTGGCCATGGCCGCGATGAAGGCCTGCTGGCGCTGGATCCGGCCGATGTCGGAGCCGTCGCCCAGGGTGTAGCGCGCCCGGACGTAGTTGAGCGCCTCCTTGCCCCGGATCTCGCGGGTTCCCGCCGGGATGCTGATCCCGTGGGCGGGGTCCTCGATGTCCTCGGGGATGCAGACCTCGACGCCGTCGATGGCGTCGACCATGTCCTTGAACCCCGCGAAGTCGACGACGACGAAATGGTCGACCCGGATGTCGGTCAGCTGCTCGAACTGCTGGATCGTGCAGGCCGGACCGCCGAGCGCGAACGCGGTGTTCCACATCTCGTCCTCGCCGCCCGGGATGGTCTCGCCGTCCTTGGTCTTGCAGTCGGGCCGGGTGACCAGGGAGTCGCGCGGGATGCTGACGCCGTACGCGTGCTCGCGGTCGGCGGACAGGTGCATCAGGATCGTGGTGTCGGAGCGGGCGCCGTCACCGGTCAGCCCGTCGATGTTGTTGCCCTCGCCGTCGCGGGAGTCGGAGCCCATCACCAGGATGTTGAGCGGCTCCTGGGGCTCGTTCGACTCCGCCTTGTCCGGCCGGTCGCTGAGCTGGTCGGAGATGTCGAGCACGGTCAGGTTGTCAGAGAGGTGACGGGCGATGAACACCATCGACAGGCCCGTGACCATGCCCAGGACGACCAGCGTGGCGACCACCACCTTGCCGACGACGTGACGCTTGCGGACCCGACCGCGGCGGCGCCCCTTGCTGTCCGGGGTCGACGAGGCCGTCTCGGCAGGGCCGTGCTCTGCGTCTGACATTCTCACCTTCGCGGACGGGGACGGGTGGCGCCGCACTACGAAAAATAGTGGCGGAAACCAAATTGTCGCGCCGACCGGCGAGTAGGGCCAAACCCTCGACCTGCCGCGCCCGCTCCGCGGTCGTGACCTTCGGCCCTTCTGCGACCGGCGGGCGGAGCGTATATCTGGAGTCGGGAAGGGGCCTGGGAATCGGCACCCGCCGCTCGGGGGGAGGGAGGCCACGGCCGCCCGGGCCGCAAGTGGGGGGACGAGAAATGTCCATCAGCCAGGCTTCACGGCGCACGGTCGCCGTACTCGCATCTCTGTCCACGGCCGTCGCACTGGCGGTCGCGGGCACGATCCCGACCACCGCCTACGCCGCTGCGCCCGCGGGCACGGTCGTGGCCTGGGGACAGGCGGGCTCCGGACAGGTCACGGTGCCACCCTCCCTCGACGGCGACGTCGTTGCGGTCGCCGGTGGCGGAATGCACAGCCTGGCGCTCAGGACCGACGGCACCGTCGCGGCCTGGGGCAACAACAGCTACGTCCAGGCGACCGTGCCGGCCGGGCTGGCCGATGTGACGGCCATCGCCGCCGGCGGCGCCCACAGCCTCGCTCTCAAGAGCGACGGCACCGTGGTCGGCTGGGGCTGGAACGCCTACGGGCAGACGACGCCGCCCGCCGGACTCCACGCGATCGCCATCGCCGCCGGCGATGTGCACAGCCTGGCGCTCAGGAGCAACGGCACCGTGG
>JBAZRQ010000562.1:0-2614 GCA_041662925.1 Nocardioides sp.
CCCGGACAGGTCACATCCCGGCGACTGTCACGACCGCTGCGTGACAAAGCAAACGGAGCCCGCCGTGAACGCCGACCTTCGGGTCGCCGGCAGTCTCACCTCGGGTTCACCTGCGACCTGGCGCCCAGCATTACCGGCTCGTCGCGCGGCGCCTCGCGAAGACGGGCAAGGTCGCCGACGGGGACGCCTGCGAGGGCGGCAGTGGTGCGTGTCCGGCGCGCGGGAGCTGGGCGGTGGGCCGGGTGCCGTCGCGTCGGTACTGACGGCTCGGGCTCGGGCTCGGGCTATCCGGGCGACCACGTGGGCCGAGAGAGGCTCGGGGTTGACGCGACTAGGAGGCGCGGGGCATCGCTCGGGTCATTCCGGCTCAGGGTGCGTGAATGCCGGAGTCGAGAAGGCCTCGCGGCGAGCGCCTCGCCAGCACGAAGGAGACCTCCGGGGGAACGCCGTTGGGGTGATGGCACTGACTGTCGAGGCCGGCGCTGGCCAGCCACGCCACGCATTGGTCGGTGGTGACGTCCGCGTAGACGTTCGGGTCGAGTCGGTTGGGTAGCGGGTGTTCGCGACCGCGGAAGACCATGAGGATTCGGCCACCGGGACGCAGGACTCGGGCGATCTCGGCGATGGTGGCCTCAGGCTTGGGCCAGAAGTAGAGGTTGTGTACCGCGAGCACCGCGTCTAGGGAGTTGTCATCGACAGGGAGCGTGACACCGTCCCCTCGCTGGAGCGTGAGAGCGCCGGTCCGGATGAGTTCGGAGTTGCGGCGCCCGGCGAGGCGGACCATCTCCGCCGAGACGTCCACACCGGTGACCTGGGCGCCGCGCTCGACGAGGAGACCGAGGGTGCGGCCCGGGCCGAAGCCGATCTCGAGGATGTCCTCGCCCGGGCGGGGTGCGAGGAGATCGAGGGCGGCGTCGTTGGTCGTCGCGGTCTCCTTCACCCATAGCCGCCCGATCAGCGGACCGCCGAGTCCGTGCGGGTGGGCTGCCTGCTCGGAGAGGTAGCGCGTCAGTGGTCGGGTGGCGAGGGAGAGACCTCTTTGTGGCCAGGGCCTGCGGTCGAGTGAGCATTGGCGAGTGAGGACGGGCATCAGGCACCTCCGGGTGGGTTCATCGAGCGGGTGATCATCGCGGCGAGGGTGGTCGCAACGGTTGCGTCGTCGTACGGCGACTGCGAGGGCAGTGGGGCGGGGTCGAAGCGGCAGTGCACGCCCCACAGCACACACAGCTCGACCGTGGTGCGCGCGACCAGGTCGACCGGGCCGGGCAGTATGAGCAGGCCCGCCCGCTGGCGGCTGTCGAGGTAGGCCTCCATGCCGGACATCTGGTCGCCGCGGCCGGTTTCGGACCAGACCTTGCCGAGCTCCGGCAGCTCGGAGGCACAGCGGTCGACGAGCTTAATGGCGACGCGATTGCGGGACAGCCGCTCGTAGAGGTCGACGATGATGCCGGAAAGCTCGGCAGCGGCCTCGACGGGAGTGCGCGGCTGTCGATGCCGCCCGAGCGCCTTGGTCAGAGCCAGGTCGGGGACCTCGGCGGCCAGGCGTCCCGTCACCAGCTCGACGAGCTCGCCGCCGGCGGGAGCGCGCACCGGCAGGGCGCTGATGTCGGGCAGCGGTTCGAGTCCGTCGCCATAGCGAATAGCGGCGGCGAACAGCCCTTCCTTGCTAGCGGCGTAACCGTAGAGGGTGCCCTTCGCCAGACCGAGGACGTCTGCGATGTCCTGCATCTGGGTGCGCCGATAGCCGTGGGCCACAAAGACTCCCACCGCGGCCTCGATGACGGCGGACAGTCTGTCTGGAGGAATGATGCGTGCCATTCCTCCAGAGTAACTGACCGACTCAGTCAGTCAAGTCCTGAGTCCAACAATTGTGCTGACACGGGCCTCAGACCTTGAGGCCGCAGGGCTTGGGCCCGCTACCCCTTGGCAAGCGTCATAGCCCGAGGTCCCTGCTCGACGTTGTCGCGAGCGCCTCAAGGGGGCGGATGTAGCGGTTCACGAGCACGGTGAGGTCCTTGTGGCGGGTCTGGGCCGCGATCCGATCGAGAGGCACGCCTGCCAATGCTGCGGCGGTGGCGTGGCCGGCGCGTTGAACAGGGCCCCGGGTGTTGCACCGCGGACGTCTCGCCAGGCGGCGAGGGCTGCGACGGGGTCGGTGAGCGCGTGTTGTCCGTGGGCGACCGCGACGGTCTGGCCGTGGCCTTCCTGGTCGGTCTTGGACTTGCGAATGTTGAGCAGCAGCCCGGCGGGCTTGTGCTCGACGTCGGCGAGGGTGAGGGCGACGAGCTCGGCGCGGCGCATGGCGGACGCGTAGCACAACCCCTGTGACCACACCGAGCTACCCAAGGTGATAGCCGCCAAGGCCCGCACCCTGACTCCGGGCGAGTACGAGCGTCTCCTGGCGGCGCTCCCTACCCAGCACCGGCTGATGATCGAGACCCTGATCGAAGCCGGGCTGCGGTGGGGCGAGCTCGTCGCCCTCAAGCCCCGCCACATCGACTTCCTGCGCCGCACCCTGGTCGTGGAGGAGACCATCGTGGAGGTCTCCAAGAAGCACTCCCCCACCGGCCAGCGCTACCTGGCCAAGCCCTACCCCAAGGACAACGAACCCCGT
>JBAZRQ010000563.1:0-2612 GCA_041662925.1 Nocardioides sp.
ACGACCGCCACCCGGGCACCGGCGTCGACCAGGCTGCGGATGGTGGGCACGCTGGCCCGGATCCGGCCGTCGTCGGTGATCGTGCTGCCGTCGAGGGGCACGTTGAGGTCCGACCGGACCAGCACGCGCTTGCCGCGGACGTCCCCCAGGGAGGAGAGGTCGCTCACGTCAGAGGGTCTCGCCGACGAGGTTGACCAGGTCGACGAGGCGGTTGGAGTAGCCCCACTCGTTGTCGTACCAGCCGACGACCTTGACCTGGTTGCCGATGACCTTGGTCAGCGGGGCGTCGAAGATGCACGACGCCGGGTCGGTGGTGATGTCGCTGGAGACGATCGGGTCCTCGCTGTAGCGCAGGATCTTGCCGTCGGCCGCCGCCTTCATGAGCGCGTTGACCTCCTCGACGCTGGTCTCGCGACCGGCCTCGAAGGTCAGGTCCGTCGCCGAGCCGGTGGGCACGGGGACGCGCAGGGCGTAGCCGTCGAGCTTGCCCTTGAGCTCGGGCATGACCAGGCCGATCGCCTTGGCGGCACCGGTGGACGTCGGGACGATGTTGGTCGCCGCCGCGCGTGCGCGCCGCAGGTCCTTGTGGGGGCCGTCGAGCAGGTTCTGGTCGCCGGTGTAGGCGTGGATGGTCGTCATCAGGCCCTTGACGATGCCGAGCTCGTCGCTCAGCACCTTCGCCATGGGGGCGAGGCAGTTGGTCGTGCACGAGGCGTTGGAGATGATCGTGTGCTTCGCGGGGTCGTAGTCGCCCTCGTTGACGCCGAACACGATGGTGACGTCCTCGTTCTTGGCCGGGGCCGAGATGATGACCTTCTTGGCGCCGCCGTCGATGTGGGCCTTCGCCTTCGTCGCGTCAGTGAAGAAGCCGGTCGACTCGATCACCACGTCGGCACCGAGGTCGCCCCACGGCAGAGCGGCGGGGTCCTTCTCCTCGAACACCTTGAAGGTGTGGCCGGCGGCGGTGATGTCGGTGTCGGTGTGGGTCACGTCGCCGTCGAGCCGCCCGAGGATCGAGTCGTACTTGAGCAGGGTGGCGAGCGTCTTGTTGTCCGTCAGGTCGTTGACGGCCACGATCTCGATGTCGGCTCCGGAGGCCACGACGGCCCGGAAGAAGTTGCGGCCGATGCGGCCGAATCCGTTGATGCCTACGCGTACGGTCACTGCGATTGCTCCTAGAGGTGAGCTGGTGGGGCGGCTCTCGGACTCTGGTGGAGCCGCTCGAGTTCGACCCTATCGGTTCTGGGTGTACTTCCAGGGTGTCGTCCCGCGATACCTCCGGGTAACTCACCTTGGTCCCGACCACAGGGGACTAAAGCCGCGGCTCAGACCTCGTCGGCGAGCATCTCCGGCGTCAGGGACGCCTCCGTGTCGGGGATGCCGAGCTCTTCGGCGCGTTTGTCGGCCATGGCCAGCAACCGGCGGATCCGCCCGGCGATGGCGTCCTTGGTGAGCACCGGTTCGTGCAGCTGGCCGAGCTCCTCGAGCGAGGCCTGCTTGTGCTCGAGCCGCAACGAGCCGGCGAGCTTGAGGTGGTCGGGGATCTCGTCACCGAGGATCTCGAGAGCACGTTCGACGCGCGCTCCGGCGGCGACCGCGGCCCGCGCCGAGCGGCGCAGGTTGGCGTCGTCGAAGTTGGCGAGCCGGTTGGCCGTGGCCCGTACCTCGCGCCGCATCCGCCGCTCCTCCCAGGCCATCAGGGCCTCGTGGGCGCCGAGGCGGGTGAGCAGCTGACCGATCGCGTCGCCGTCGCGGATCACCACGCGGTCCACGCCGCGGACCTCGCGTGCCTTGGCCTGGATGCCCAGACGACGTGCGACGCCGACCAGGGCGAGCCCGGCCTCGGGGCCGGGGCAGGTGACCTCGAGCGACGAGGACCGACCCGGTTCGGTCAGCGAGCCGTGCGCCAGGAACGCGCCACGCCAGGCGGCCACGGCGTCACAGCCGCCGCCGGAGACGACAGCCGGCGGAAGTCCGCGCACGGGTCGCCCGCGCTGGTCCAGCAGGCCGGTCTGGCGGGCCAGGGCCTCGCCGTCCTTGGTCACGCGCACGATGTAGCGGCTGCCCTTGCGGATGCCGGCGCCCTGCACCATCACCACGTCGGAGCTGTGTCCGTAGACCTCGGCGATGTCCTTGCGCAGCCGGCGCGCCGCGGCACCGGTGTCGAGCTCGGCCTCGACGACGATCTTGCCGCTGACGATGTGGAGCCCTCCTGCGAACCTCAGCATCGACGCGACTTCGGCCTTGCGGCAGCAGGTCTTCGTGATCTGGGTGTTGGACAACTCCGCCTTGACCTGGGCCGTCATTGCCATGGGGCGATCCTCGCACGCGCGTCAATCACCCTCGGTGGCAGGCCGGGGCCGGCCCCCAGGTGAGGGACTGCTCAGCCCTCGGCGAAGATCCGCGCGTAGGCCGCCGCCAGCTTGGCGGGGTCGTGACGCGGCGACCCGTCCTCGACCTTCAGGTCGTCGAGCACGAGCCGGGCGCCGTAGGACTCCACCGTGGCCGCCAGGTGGTCGACATCGTCGCCGACACAGCAACGGTCGGCGAGGACGACGTGGGGCTTGAGGTCAGGCGCGTGCTCGATCAGCGTGGCCAGGTGGTCACCGGGG
>JBAZRQ010000564.1:0-2611 GCA_041662925.1 Nocardioides sp.
ACGCAGGCGCAGCGGGTTGCGCTCCGAGAGCCGGGTCAGCGAGTCGCCGTGGATCCGGTCGAGGAGGAGCCCGGCACGCGACTCGACCCGGACCTGCCCGTGGCAGCGGATGTCGGTGAGGCCGATTCCCAGCACCTCGGCGCAGGCCGCTTCCTCGGCGGAGACCAGGTCGGGCGCGTAGCCCTCCGCGAAGAGCTTGACGACGAGGTCGTCGGGCAGGTCGGGGCCGGCCGGCGGCCAGGCGTAGATCTCGGCGCTGCGGCCGGTGGCGATCGGGGCACCGAGGTCGGCGAGGGAGAGGCTCACGACTCTGCCCTGCGCGGTGTGCCGTAGCCGGTGGCGAGTGCGGTCTCGATGACCGCGTGCTGCTGCGCCTCTGACAGTGCGCGGGGAGTGCCGATCGCCCGGGCCCGCCAGTAGAGGTCGGCCAGCCACTCGAGGAGGCGGGCGTTGTCGACCGCTGCCGCGAGGTCGGCGCCCAGGGCGAGCGTGCCGTGGTTGGCCAGGATCGCGGCCTGCCGACCCTCGAGGGCGTCGCGCACGTGGGTGGCGAGCTCGGCCGAGCCGAAGACGGCGAAGGGTGCCACCCGGATGCTGCCGCCGAGCAGGAGCTGCTGGTAGTGGACGCAGGGCAGCTCGTCCACGACCAGTGAGATCGCGGTGGCCGCGGGGGAGTGGGTGTGCACGACCGCCCCGGCGCCGTGGGTCGCGTAGGCACCCAGGTGCAGCTCGAGCTCGGAGGTGGGGACGAGGTCGCCGTCGAGCAGGACGCCGTCGGGGTCGACGATGCTGACCTGGTCCGGGCCTGCCGTGCCGAGGTGGATGCCGGTGGCAGTGATCGCGATCTCGGTGCTGCCAGTGCTGCTGGTGCCGCCGGTGCCTGGGACGACCATGCTGACGTTGCCCGCGGTGCCGATGAGCAGGCCGTCGGCCGCGAGCTGCCGGCTCGCGGCGGCCACCGCGTCCCTGGCTGTCTCTCGCGGCGTGGAGCCTGACGTGTCGGTCGGGGTCGTGGTGGTCACTCAGGTAGTCTTGGCTTATACCAAAGCAAAGTCAAGTTTGGTTTGTGACCCGTGAGGTGATGATGTGGTGAAGGCAGGAACGCCCGATCCGGCCGTGCTGCGCCGGGTGCCGACCCAGGCCCGCTCCCAGGAGAAGGTCGAGCGCGCGCTGGCCGCGGCCTCGGCGCTGCTCGAGCGGGAGGGCGTCGGGGCGTTGACCCTGACGCGGGTGGCGAGAGAGGCCGGGGTCTCGGTGGGGGCGCTCTATCAGTACCTCCCCGACCGGGACACGATCGTCGCGCTCCTGTCCGCCGAGCACCACGCGCGCCTGGAAGCCATGATGGACCAGCTGGTCGCCGACGTCGGCACGGTCACCGACCCCGTCGGGGCCGCGTTGTCCGCGGTCGCCCGGCTCTACCGAGAGCAGGCCGGGGTGCGCGCCATGCGACGACGCCTGCAGCCTGCGGCCCAGCTCGGCGAGACCCGCGCCCACAAGGCGCGGATGACGGCCAAGGTCGTCGAGCTGCTCGACGCGCTCGGGTTCCGCGCCGAGGGCGGCAACGCCCGGGTGGCGCGGACGGTCTTCTTCGCCGCCGACGCCCTCATGCACGAGGCGTTCGAGCAGGACGAGTCCGGCGACGCCACCGTCCTCGCCGACCTGGAGGACTTGTTGCGCGCCTACCTCGACCAGGTCCCGGTCCTCAGCCGGACGACGTCCGTGAGTACAGCTCGCGGATGACGTCCTCGATGTCCGGCTCCTGGATCGACAGGTCCGCGACGTCGTACGACGCCGCCAGCGCGGCCACCACGGGAGCGGTGCTGGCCCCCGCGGGCAGGCTCAGCCACTGACGCGGACCCTCGACCCGCCGGGTGACCGCGCCGGCGACCGAGATCGGTGGCGCCTCGTCGACCAGGTCGACCACGACCGTGCGGTGTGACCCGCCGCGTTCGTGGAGCCCCGCGAGGGTGCCGTCGTAGACCTGGGTGCCGTGGTCGATGACGATCACCCGGCGGCACAGCGCCTCGATGTCCTGCAGGTCGTGGGTGGTCAGCATCAGGGTCGTGCCGCGCTCGCGGTTGAGCGCCCGCAGGAACTCCCGCAGGCGCCCCTTGCTCACCACGTCCAGACCGATCGTGGGCTCGTCGAGGTAGAGGATCTCCGGGTCGTGCAGCAGCGCGGCCGCGATGTCGCCGCGCATCCGCTGGCCCAGGCTCAGCTGGCGCACCGGGGTGTCGAGGAGCCCGCCCAGGTCGAGCAGCTCGACGAACTCCGCGAGGTTGGTGCGGTGGCGCGCCGGGTCGGTCCGGTAGATCTTCTGCAGCAGGTCGAACGAGTCGCGCAGCGGCAGGTCCCACCACAGCGACGTCCGCTGACCGAAGACCACGCCGATCCGCCGGGCCAGCGCCGTGCGGTTGCGGCTCGGGTCGACGCCGGCCACCGAGATCCGGCCCCCGGTGGGCACCAGGATGCCGGTGAGCATCTTGATCGTCGTGGACTTCCCGGCGCCGTTGGGGCCGATGTAGCCGACCATCTCGCCGGCGTCGATCCCGAACGTGAGGTCCTGGACGGCCACCACCTCGGTGCGCTGCTTGCGCCAGCTGCCCTCGGC
>JBAZRQ010000565.1:0-2611 GCA_041662925.1 Nocardioides sp.
GACCAGCCGCCCCGACCTCTCGAGATAGATGCTGCCGGCCCCGTTGACCATGACCTCGGACACGTCGGGGTCGCGGAGGTAGGGCTCGATCGGTCCGTAGCCGAGGATGTCGTCGCTGATCTCCTGGGTGACGCGGGCGCGGTCGCTGCTGCTGAGCGGCCGGTCCTGGGAGCCCATCACATCGGCGAGGACCGCTCGCACCCGCCGGTCCAGCTCGGTCTGGTCCATGTCGGCGTCGTAGAGCTGCGGACCGAGCTGCTTGAGCAGCTCGACGTGGACGCTCGACTTGAGCTCCTCGATCCGGTCGGTCTGCGCGGCGGCCATGGAGCGGCGCTGGCTGGGCGACGGCTCCGCCGGCTTCGCCGGCCCGCGCCGGGCGGCGGCGGCGACCGCGGCGGCCGCTCCGGCAGGGTCGAGACTGGCTCTCTCGGTCGGCTGGGCAGGGTCGTTGCTCGCCGGCGTGGGCTCCTCGCCCTCGGAGGCGTGCTTGCCGGCCGCGCCGGCCGCTGCCGACTCGGTCGCGCGCCGGGCCGCCGCGAGACGGTCGGAGAGACTACTCATCGCGCCACCTCACTTCTTTCTCCGGAAGAGGCCGCGCTTGGCACCAGTGGCGTGCTCCGCGTGGTCGTGGGAGCCGTACGGCGTCGACACCGGCTCGCCGGCGAGCGTGCTCGCGAGCGCCATGATCGCGGTGCTGGACGGGTGCTGGGGCCGCTCGCTGACGATCGGGTTGCCGGCGTTGGTGGACGCCGCGATGTCGAGGGACGTGGCGACCTGCGCGGCGATGCTCATGCCGAGGATCGCCTCGACCTTGTCGGGGCTGATCCCGACCTCGTCGTCGGCCCGGTTGAGCAGCAGGTGCCGGTGACCACGGGCGATGTCGAGCATCTGCAGGGTCTCGAGGGCGACCTTGACGTTCTTCAGGGTGGGGACGTCGAGGGTGGCCACGATGACGCACTCGTCGGTCTCGTCGAGCGCGGTCAGTGTCACGTCGTCGAAGGAGGGCGCGGTGTCGATGACGATGAAGTCGAACTGCTCCTTGAGCGTGCGCAGGATCCGGGAGACGAGCACCGCCGTGACCCGCTCGCGTACGTCGGGGTTCGGGGGTGCGGCGAGCACCATCAGCGACTCGTGGTGACGCGTGAGCAGCCCGTCGAGCATCGCGAAGTCGATGGCGTCCTCGGAGCCCACGGCCTGCTCGATCGAGTGGGTGGGGAAGAGCTGCATCGTGATGGCGACGTCGCCGAACGCCAGGTCGAGGTCCACCAGGCACACCCGGCGCGCTCCACCCTCGGTGAGGGCGAGCGCGAGGTTGACCGACATCGTGGTCTTGCCGACCCCTCCCTTCGGGGAGAACACCGTCACGACCTTGCCCAGGTGGGTCGCGCCTGCGGGTCCCCGCAGCGCGGTGAAGAGCTGGTGTGCGCGTCCCACCGCCCCGGAGACGGCCTCCAGGTCACCGGCGGGTACGACGTCGCGGGCGCCGGCCTTCATCGCCTGCGTCAGGACCGCCGTGTCCAGGGCCTCGCGGACCAGGACCACGCTGATGGTCGGCCTGGTGGTGCGCAGCTCCTCGCAGACGCTCACCGCCTCGCCCAGCGGCAGCCCGGGACCGAGGACGACGACGTACTCCTCCGAGTGCTGGTCGAGCCAGGCGGTCATCCGCTCGGACGACGCGACGGCCTGCGAGCCGGCGGGCAGCGCCTTGAGGAGGGTGGTGACGGACGGGCCGTCGGGTTCGACGAGGACTGGCATCAGCAGCTCACCGGAACAGGCTCTGCAGGTCGACGCCGCGACCGGCCCCGACCTGGCTCTTGTCGTTGACGAGGCCGAGGATCAGCTCTCCGTTGCGCTGGGCGAAGATCGTCCGCTCGACGTCCTTCTGGTTGAGGGCGAACGTCAGCAGCGTGCGCGGCAGCTGCTCGATGGTCTCGGCGCCGGTCGGGTCGGTGGTGGTGGTCGTGGCGACCTGGGTGGTGGACCCGGTGCCGAGGACGAGCACCCGCTCGTGCAGGATCCGCGCCACGTTCTGACCGGTCTGGCCGTCCACGCCGTACCAGTAGACGGTCACCTCGGCGCCGGGGTTGACGAAGCCGGCCACGCGCTCGGGGTCACCCAGGTCGACGCTGATCGCCTGGAGCCCGTCGGGGATGGGCAGGGTCGAGGCTGCCTCGACCTCGGTCGCGACACCGAACTTGGCGGGGAGCAGCTGCTCACCCGGGTAGACCGTGGTCAGCGCGACCTGGCCCTTGAACACCGCGCCCTGGTCGGTGGCGCCGGGCAGCAGGCTGCCCGCCGTGACGTCCTGCAGCGAGATCTTGCCGGCGGTCAGCGCGGCGTCGATCGCCTCACCGGGCTCGATCTGCTGGGTGGCGACGAGCACCTGGACGGTCTCGAAGCGTTCCTCGGCCCGACTCTCGGCGTTCTGGGCGTAGAGGAAGACCAGGGTCGCACCCAGGGCGGCCACGACCACGGCCGCGACCATGAGAATCCTGCGACGGTTCATGTGAACAGCGCCTTCCGCCGGCGCGGACCTGTCCTGGCCCGTCGCGTCCCTCGAAGACCACACGTCCTACCCCACGAGGACGTACAACCCCGGCGTCACCACTCT
>JBAZRQ010000566.1:0-2610 GCA_041662925.1 Nocardioides sp.
CTCTTCCGATCTCCGAGCGCCTGGTCGAGCTCGCGCCCGCCGGTCTCGAGAAGGTCTTCCTCGCCGACTCCGGCTCGGTCTCGGTCGAGGTCGCGCTCAAGATGGCGATCCAGCACCAGCGTGGGCTCGGCCGCCCCGAGCGCACGCGGATGCTGACCCTCGAGGGCGGCTACCACGGCGACACGTTCGGCTGCATGAGCGTGTGCGACCCGGTCGGGGGCATGCACTCGATGTTCGCCGCGGTCCTTCCTCAGCACGTCTTCGCGCCGCGCCCGCCGGCGACCGCTGACGGCGTACCCGAGTGGGCTGCGGCGTTCGAGGCGCTCGCGCAGGAGTACGCCGACGAGCTGGCCGGGATCATCGTCGAGCCGCTGCTCCAGGGCGCCGGCGGGATGCACCCCTACCCCGCCGAGTGCCTGCGGGTGATGCGCGAGGTCGCCGACCGCCACGACCTGGTGCTGGTCTTCGACGAGATCGCCACCGGCTTCGGCCGCACCGGCACCATGTGGGCCGCAGACGCGGCGGGCGTCTCCCCCGACATCATGTGCGTCGGCAAGGCCCTCACCGGCGGCTACCTCACGCTCGCGGCCGTCCTCACCACGACTGCGGTCGGCGCGGGCATCTCGGCGTCGGAGTCCGGGGTGCTCATGCACGGCCCGACCTACATGGGCAACCCGCTGTCCTGCGCCGTGGCCCTGGCCAGCCTGGACCTGCTCACCAGCAGCGACTGGGCCGGCACCCTCGCGCGGATCAACCGCGGCCTCGAGCACGGCCTCGCCGGCGCCCGCGACAACCCGTCCGTGCTCGACGTCCGTACCCTCGGCGCCGTCGGCGTCGTCCAGCTCGACCACCCCGTCGACGTCGTGAAGGCGGCCGACGCGGCGGCCGAGCTCGGGGTGTGGCTGCGGCCGTTCCGCGACCTGATCTACACGATGCCGCCCTACGTCACCGACGACGACGACCTCGCGCTGATCTGCGCGGCCGTCACCCGAGCGGCGGAGGTCGCATGAGCCCAGCCGACCGGACCACATGGAGCGACTGGCTCGCCGCCCAGGCCGCCACCCGCGACGCGGCGGGGCTCCGCCGTACGCTGCGCCCCCGGCCCGCGGTCGACGAGACCGTCGACCTGGCCGGCAACGACTACCTCGGCCTGTCGCGCGACCCGGGCGTCACCGCGGCGGCCGCCGACGCCGCCCTGATGTGGGGCGCCGGCGCCGGCGCCTCGCGGCTGGTGACCGGGTCGCTGCGGCTGCACGAGCAGCTCGAGACCGAGCTCGCCGCCTACCTCGGCCAGCCGGCCGCGCTGGTGTTCTCGACCGGCTACCACGCCAACCTGGCCGTCGTCTGCGCGCTGGCCGACCGCGACACCCTGGTCGTCTCCGACGCGCACATCCACGCCTCGCTGGTCGACGCCGTCCGGCTCTCGCGCGCCGAGCTGGTCGTGGTCCCCCACAGCGACGTGACCGCCGTACGCGCGGCGCTCGAGGCCAGCGACAAGCGGGCGATCGTGCTGACCGAGTCGGTCTACTCCGTGCTCGGCGACGAGGCGCCGCTGGCCGAGCTCGCGGCGCTCGCGGCCGAGCACGGCGCGCTGCTGGTCGTCGACGAGGCCCACGGGCTCGGCGTCCACGGCGCGGGGCTCGTGCACCGGCACGGTCTGGCCGGGCTCCCCCACGTCATCGTCACCGCGACCCTGTCCAAGGCGCTCGGCAGCCAGGGCGGCGCGGTGCTCGGGTCCCCCGAGCTCGTCGACCACCTCGTCAACAAGGCCAGGCCGTTCATCTTCGACACCGGCCTGGCGCCCGCCGCCGCCGGTGGTGCCCTGGCCGCCCTCGGGATCCTGCGCGAGCACCCCGAGCTTCCCGACCGGGTACGACGACGGCTGCTCGACCTCGCGGCCGCGCTCGGCGTCGAGCCGCCGGCCGGTGCCGTGCTGTCGGTGCCGATGCCGTCGCCCCAGGTCGCCGTCGCGGCCCAGTCCGCGGCACTGGCCCACGGCCTGCGGGTCGGCTGCTTCCGGCCACCCTCGGTGCCCGACGGGGTGTCCCGGTTGCGGATCACCGTCAACGCCGGCATCTCCGACGACGACTGGGCGCGCGCGACCGAGGTACTCGTCGCGGTCGTCAAGGAGCACGCGTGACCGCACGTGTCGTGGTCGTGACCGGCACCTCGACGGGGGTCGGCAAGACCGTGGTGACCGCGGCGCTGGCGGCCACCGCCACGGGCAGCGTGGTGGTCGTGAAGCCCACCCAGACCGGCACCGATGACGGCTCACCCGGCGACGCCGCGCTGGTGCGGGAGCTGACCGGCTGCGCGGTGCAGGAGTACACCACCCTCGACGAGCCTCTCGCCCCCGACACCGCTGCCCGCCGGGCGGGCGTCTCGATCCCCCCGGTCGCGGAGTACGCCGACCGCATCCGCGAGCTGGCCCGCCACCACGACACCGTGGTGGTCGAGGGCGCCGGGGGGCTGCTCGTCCGGCTCGACCTCGACGGCGGCACCATCCTCGACCTGGCCGCGGGCCTCGCCGAGACGCTGCCGGTGGAGGTCGTGGTGGTCACGGCGGCCGGGCTCGGGACCCTCAACCACACCGAGCTCACCGTCGGGGCG
>JBAZRQ010000567.1:0-2604 GCA_041662925.1 Nocardioides sp.
ACCTCACCCGGGTCGCCCTCCTCGACGATGACGCCGCCGTCCATGAAGACCAGCTTGTCGCCGACCTCGCGAGCGAAGCCCATCTCGTGGGTGACAACCATCATCGTCATGCCCTCGGACGCGAGATCCTTCATCACGGCGAGCACGTCACCCACCAGCTCGGGGTCGAGGGCCGAGGTCGGCTCGTCGAACATCATCATGTCGGGGTCCATCGACAGCGCCCGGGCAATCGCCACGCGCTGCTGCTGTCCACCGGAGAGGTGTGCCGGGTAGGCGTCCTCGCGGTCGGCGAGCCCGACCTTCTCCAGGTTCTTGCGGGCGACCTCGACGGCCTCGGCCTTCTTGCGTCCCTTGACCTTCTCCTGGGAGATGGTGAGGTTGCGCAGCACCGTCATGTGCGGGAACAGGTTGAACTGCTGGAAGACCATGCCGATCCGCGAGCGGAGCGCGTCGATGTCGGCATCGGGATCGGTGATCTCGTCGCCCTCGATGAAGATCTTCCCGCTCGTCGGCGTCTCCAGCATGTTGACGCAGCGCAGGAGCGTGGACTTGCCCGATCCGCTGGGCCCGATGACGCAGACGACCTGACCGTGCCCGACGTGGAAGTCGATGCCCTTGAGCACCTCGTTGGCTCCGAAGTACTTGTGCAGGTCCTGGACGTCGATCGCTGCGTCGCCGCGGTCGGTGTGGTTGGTGGTCATCAGCGGGCCCTCTCCGCGCGGCTCTCCATGCGGCGTACGACGATCGACAACGGCACCGTGATCAGCAGGTAGCACAGGCCGATCACGATGACCGGGGTCAGGTTCGAGGCGGAGTTCATGCCCTCCCGGCCGAACTTGGTCAGCTCGTAGCCCTCCAGGGACAGACCGAGGATGTAGACCAGCGAGGAGTCCTTGGTCAGCAGGATCAGCTCGTTGGTCAGCGGCGGCAGGACGATCCGGAACGCCTGCGGGACGACCACGCTGATCATCGCCCGACCGTGCGACATGCCCAGCGAGCGCGCGGCCTCCATCTGTCCCTTGGGCACCGCCTGGATGCCGGCCCGGATGGTCTCGGCCATGTAGGCGCCACCGACCAGGCCCAGGGCCAGGGTGACGACGCCGAGGTTGCCGAAGGGAATCTCCCGTTCGGGGAAGGCGAGCCGGAACCCGACGCTCAGTGCGATGAAGACCACCAGCGCGGGAAGACCGCGGAAGATCTCGATGACGGCCGTCGCGATCCACCGGTAGGGCCCGATGCTGGACAGGCGCATCAGCGCCAGGACCAGCCCGAGCGCCAGGCCGAACGCGAAGCCGCAGGCGGTGTAGATGATCGTGTTCTTCAGGGCGATGGTGATGACCCGTGGGAACTGCTCCTGGACCAGCTCCCAGTTCCAGAATCCTCGCTGGAGCTCGGCCCAGTCGGCGAAGAACACGATCGCCAGCGCCGCGGCGACGAGGATCGCGTACTGGACGTAACGCCACCTGGCGGCGCGCTGCCGGGGACTCGCCATCGGCTCACCTCACCTTCGTCTCGGGGGCAGGGCGGGGTGTCACTCGGGGGGCGCGGTGCCGAACCACTCCTCGTAGACGGCGTCGTACTCGTCGCTCGCGATGCCGTCGTTGATGGCGGCGAGCAGCTCGTCGTTGGAGTCCATCTTCACCGAGAAGCCGTAGCTCTCCCCGGTCTGGAACTCGGTGGTCACCTCGACGTCGGGGTTCTGGCTGACGAAGTAGTTGAGCAGGCCGTTGTCGTTGACCCCGGCGTCGACCTGACCCGTCTTCACCGCCTGCTGCATCAGGGAGGAGTCCTCGAAGGAGATGATCTCGGTGTCCTCGGGGGCGTTCTCCCGGACGTAGTCGGCGCCGGTGGTCCCGTCCTGGACGGCGACCTTCTTGCCCGCGAGCTGCTCCAGGTCGGTGATGCCCGAGCCGGTCTTGGTCATCAAGGCCTGGGTGGCCTCGAAGTAGGGGTCGGTGAAGTCCATGACGGCCGCGCGCTCGTCGTTGATCGTCATGGCGCCGGCGCCGACGTCGCACTGCTCGGTGTTGAGGGCCTCGCCGGAGGTGATCGTCTCCCACCCGATGTCGAGGACCTTGGTGTCGAGCCCCTCGGCCTCCGCGGCGATCTTCAGCACGTCGATGTCGAAGCCGACCACCTCGCCGCCCTCGGTGAACTCGAAGGGCTCGTAGGGCAGGTGGGTGCAGATGGTCAGAACGCCCTCCTCGATGAGCTCGATGCCCGAATCGGTCGTCGAGGAGGTGTCGTCCTTGGCGCAGCCCGCGGCAGTCACGGCAAGGGCCAGGGCGGACAGAGTTGCGGCAAGTGCTCGAGTCTTCATCACAGCACCATAGACCGACAGACGCGCCGACAGACGCGCCGATCGTCGTGTCGCCTCCACGCCGACGCGCCTCGACTTGCTGCGGGCGGCCAGCCCGGGAGCCAGGCGCAAGCTCCGGATACGGCTACCTCGCCCTCTGATGCGTCCCGACAGTTCAGGCGATGCGGACCGGTGAGTATGTGTCAGTAGGCTCGGCGGGTGCCCGAGTCCACCCGAGCCCTGCCCGCCGCAGGCGCGCACGGCGGTGACGGGCCGGCCGTAGCCCGCGCGCTGGGGCTCGATCC
>JBAZRQ010000568.1:0-2603 GCA_041662925.1 Nocardioides sp.
GCGACGTCGCCGACGGCGCGCTGGTCGACCGGCTGGTGGCCGCGAGCGACGCGGTCGTGCACTTCGCGGCGGAGTCCCACAACGACAACTCGCTGACCGAGCCCGGCCCGTTCATCCAGACCAACATCGTCGGCACCTTCCAGATCCTGGAGGCGGCCCGGCGCCACGGCACCCGGCTGCACCACATCTCCACCGACGAGGTCTACGGCGACCTCGAACTCCACGACCCGCAGCGCTTCACCGAGGCCACGCCCTACAACCCGAGCAGCCCCTACTCCGCCGCCAAGGCTGGCTCCGACCATCTGGTGCGCGCGTGGGTGCGCAGCTTCGGGGTCAAGGCCACGATCAGCAACTGCTCCAACAACTACGGGCCCTGGCAGCACATCGAGAAGTTCATCCCCCGCCAGATCACCAACGTCATCGACGGCGTGCGCCCCAAGGTCTACGGCACCGGCACCAACGTTCGCGACTGGATCCACGCCGAGGACCACTCTTCGGCGGTGTGGCTGATCCTGCAGCAGGGCCGGATCGGCGAGACCTACCTGGTCGGGGCCGACGGCGAGCGCAACAACCTCGAGGTCGTCGGCCGCATCCTCGAGCACTTCGGCCGGCCCGCCGACGACTACGACCTGGTCACCGACCGCGCCGGCCACGACCTGCGCTACGCCATCGACTCCACCAAGCTCCGCGAGGAGCTCGGCTGGCGCCCCACCTACCCCGACTTCGAGGAGGGCCTGGCCCGCACGATCGCCTGGTACGAGGCCCACGAGGACTGGTGGCGCCCCCACAAGCAGGCCACTGAGGCGTCCTACGCCGCCAAGGGCCAGGCGTGACGGCCAACCGCCCGACGGTCGAGACCACACAGATCCCGGGGCTGCTCGTCCTGCGGCTCGACGTCCGCGAGGACGCCCGCGGCTGGTTCAAGGAGAACTGGCAGCGCGAGAAGATGGTCGCCCTCGGGCTGCCCGACTTCGGACCCGTGCAGAACAACATCTCGTTCAACGCCGCGCGCGGTGCGACCCGCGGCATCCACACCGAGCCCTGGGACAAGTTCGTCTCCGTCGCCAACGGCCGTATCTTCGGCGCCTGGGTGGACATGCGCGACGGCGACACATTCGGTGCCACCTTCCACATCGAGGTGGATCCCTCCATCGCCGTGTTCGTCCCGCGCGGCGTCGGCAACAGCTACCAGACCCTCGAGGACGGCGTCGCCTACACCTACCTGGTCAACGAGCACTGGCGGCCCGGCACCGCCTACCCCGCCCTCAACCTCAGGGACGAGACCGCAGCCATCCCGTGGCCGATCCCGCTCGACGAGTGCGAGATCTCCGAGAAGGACCTGGCCAACCCGCGGCTCAATGCCGTCACCCCGATGGCACCCAAGAAGACGCTGATCATCGGGGCTCTCGGGCAGCTCGGACGGGCTCTTCAGCCCGCTTTTCCCGGCGCCGACCTGGTCGACCTCACCGAGCTCGACCTGACCGACGCCGACGCCGTGGCCGCGTGGCCGTGGCCCGACTACGGCCTCGTCCTCAACGCGGCCGCCTACACAGCAGTCGACGCCGCCGAGACGCCCGAGGGGCGTCGTACGGCGTGGGCAGCCAACGCAACCGCACCTGCCACGCTCGCCCGCCTGTCCGACGAGCACGGCTTCACCCTGGTCCACTACTCCTCGGAGTACGTCTTCGACGGCACCGTGTCGGACCACACCGAGGACGAGCCGCTCACGCCCCTCGGCGTCTACGCGCAGACGAAGGCCGCCGGCGACCTCGCGGTCGGCACCGCGGCCCGCCACTACGTGCTGCGCACCTCCTGGGTCATCGGGGAGGGCAACAACTTCGTCCGCACGATGAAGCGCCTGGCCGACCAGGGAGCCTCCCCCGACGTCGTGTCCGACCAGGTCGGTCGGCTCACGTTCACCTCAGAGCTCACCCGGGCGACCAGGCACCTGCTCGACGCCACCGCACCTTTCGGCACCTACAACCTCAGCAACGGCGGCCCGGCCATGTCCTGGGCGGACATCGCCGGCGCCGTGTTCGAGCTGTCCGGGCGTGTCGCCGACGACGTACGCCCGATCACGACCGAGCAGTACGCCGCCGGCAAGGCGCTGGCACCGAGGCCCGCGAGCAGTACGATGTCGCTCGACAAGATCCGGGCCACTGGTTTCGAGCCGCAAGAACAGCTCGAGGCGTTGCGCAGCTACCTTCAGGCGAACACGGCCACCGAGGCCCGACCGTAGTCGTCCTCGAGGCGGCAGATGTCGTCCTCACCGCAGTAGGCACCCCGCTGCACCTCGATGAGGACGAGCGGGTGGTCCTCCATGTTGGTGATCCGGTGCGCCTGGCCGATCTCGACGTCGACAGACTCACCCGGCCCGGCCAAAACGGTCTCCCCGTCGACGACACAGGTGGCCTGGCCGCTGACGATCGCCCAGTGCTCGGCGCGGTGCTCGTGCGTCTGGTACGACAGCCGTTGATGCGCCTTGACGACGAGCCGCTTGACCTTGAAGCCGTCGCCCTCGTCCAGGATGTGCCACGACCCCCAGGGCCGCTCGTCGAAGTCGCCGATCATGGTTGCCCCCCAGCAGTGGCCGACACGAAGAC
>JBAZRQ010000569.1:0-2601 GCA_041662925.1 Nocardioides sp.
CGGAGATGGTCGAGCGCTTCGAGTTCGAGGTCGACACCACCAAGGCCAACGAGTACTGGCAGGAAGAGGTCGCCCAGAACCTCGCCAAGAAGGCCGCTGACGATGCCGCCGGGGCCGCCGGGGCCGACAGCGACTCCCCGTCGGTCATGACGGGCACCTGATGGCCTCGTTCGTCCCGACCAGCGCCGAGACGCTGGAGGACCAGCGCCTCTACACGCAGGCCCGGCTCACCGAGGTGGCCTGCCTGGACTGCCTGGCGCGCGTCGGGGTCAAGAAGAACAGCGAGCACCACACCTCGATCCAGTGGACCACGGAGGCGCGCGAGGCCTGTCCGGAGCTCGCCAGGCGGGACGCGTCGGCGGACGGCCGTGACTACCACCAAGGTTGTCCCCGTCTGGTGGCCAGCATCGACGCCGCGGTGCGCGAGGGCCAGATCCACATCGGCGCTGAGGACGGTTACTGACCACCCCATGGACACCGAAACCTTCGAGCTCACGGTGGCTGACGTCGTCGAGGAGACTGCCGACGCGCACTCGATCACCTTCGAGGTGCCCGCCGAGCACACCGACCACTTCGCCTACAAGCCCGGGCAGTTCCTCACCGTCGCGGTCCCGAGCGACCAGACGGGGGTCGCGGCCCGCTGCTACTCGCTCTCCAGCAGCCCCTTGACCTTCGCCGAGAGCGGACGCCTGACGATCACGGTCAAGCGCACCGCCGACGGCTACGCCTCCAACTGGATCTGCGACCACCTGCGCCAGGGCGACACCATGCGCGTGCTGCCGCCGAGCGGCATCTTCACGCCCGCCTCACTGGACGCCGACCTGCTGCTGTTCGCCGGCGGCAGCGGCATCACGCCGATCCTCTCGATCACCCGCACCGCCCTGGCCCAGGGCTCGGGCCGGGTCGTCCTCTTCTACGCCAACCGTGACGAGCGCTCGGTGATCTTCGCCGGGGAGCTGACCGCCCTGGCCGCTGCGCACCCCGACCGGCTGCAGGTCATCCACTGGCTCGAGTCCGTGCAGGGGCTGCCCAGCGCCGAGCAGATGAAGGCGTTCGCGGCCGGCCACCCGTCGTACGACGCGTTCGTCTGCGGTCCCGCGCCGTTCATGAAGATGACGACGACCGCGCTCAAGGAGCTCGGGCTCCCGCGCGAGCGGCGCCACCAGGAGAAGTTCGTCTCGCTCGGGGGCAACCCGTTCGGCGACCTCCACGACGTGGAGGTGGCCGAGTCCGAGATCGCGGCGGCCGAGACCGACGAGCAGGACGCGGCCGAGGACCAGGCTGTCGACGGGGCCGGCTCGTCGCGGGGCCCGTCGCGGCTCGAGGTCGAGCTCGACGGCGAGAAGCACGAGTTCGACGACTGGCAGCCGGGCACCAAGATGCTCGACTACCTCGAGGCCAAGGGCGTCAAGGCGCCATTCTCCTGCCGCGAGGGGGAGTGCTCGGCCTGCGCCGTGCGGCTGCTCGAGGGTGACGTGAAGCTGCTCCACAACGACGTCCTCGACGACGAGGACCTCGCCGAGGGCATCCGGCTGGCCTGTCAGGCAGTGCCCGTGACCGACACGGTGCGGGTCACCTACAGCTGATCTTCGGGCTGATCCTTCGGCCGCTCAGGCGGGGCCGAGATAACTACAAGTCTGTAGTTATCGCGAACCCATTGTGGGGCTGGTGTGACTGGTGTGATTCTTGCGGCACTTCCCCCGCAACTCTCTGACCTGTCACTTAACCGAAGGAGTCCCCGTGGCTTCCCCCACGGCTTCTCGCCTCGCGTCCCGGCTGGCGTCGTCGATCCTCGGCCTCGTTCTCCCGGCCGCGCTGGTCACCGGGCTGGGCGTCGCGCTCCTTGTCGTACCCACCACACAGGCAACGCCCGCCGCGCCCACAGCCATCGACGCCGCCTCTCTGCGGCCGGTGGCCAAGGCGCTGCCGTCGCCGACGTACCGCACGTTCACGATCAACATCAAGCACGACCTCAACAAGGTGAAGGCGCTGCACGACATGAAGCGCGCGCTGACGCTGGGCGACGCGGGTGGCATGCAGGAGATGTCCGACGCGGAGGACAGGGAGTCGCTGATCCGGTTGTGCAAGGCCCAGGACTGGGGCTGGTACATGCCGAACGAGGGCGGTGTCGCGATCCCGATCGTCTGGAACCGCGACCGCTTCCGCCTCATCGACGGCCACACCGTCAAGGTGCACGGGCCGCAGGAGGGGGTCACCCCGAGCCGCTACATCAACTCCGTGCGGCTGCGCGAGATCGCGACCGGCAAGGTCTTCGGCTACATCAACACCCACGTCATCTCCGGTGCCTCGCGTGACGCCCAGCTGTCGAACATGAACCGGATCCCGCGGCTGCGCAAGCACCTGAAGATGCTGCGCGCCGAGATCCTCGGCCTGTTCCGCCAGACCGAGCACGTCTTCGTCAGCGGGGACCTCAACGTCAACTACCTCGCCGACCGGCGCCGCCAGAACGCCGGGCTGCCCACCGACGCGCTCGGCGACCTCGTCAACTTCGACATGCCCCTCACCGGCTCGTTCAACCCCACCTCGCTGCTCGACTACGGCCTCTCGGTCAAGCGCAACGGGGGCCTGGTCAAGACCGAC
>JBAZRQ010000570.1:0-2601 GCA_041662925.1 Nocardioides sp.
ACGCACGGTCACGGCGGCGGTGACCCGCTTGTCGATCTGGGCCTGACCCAGCCGGAGCTGCGCTGCGGTGGCCCCGGGGATGGCCACGCCGTCGGCGTACCACTGGACGGTGGCGCTCTGCGGCGCGGGCGACCAGGAGCCGGGGGTCACGGTCAGGACCTGGTCGACCTCGGCGACGCCGCTGACCTGGGGGGGCTCCTCGTTGCGGAAGTCGCCGACCACCACGTCGCTGGCGGCGGTCTTGCGCGCGGTGCCGGGCGCGTAGCCCTTCTTGGACGCGGTGACCTGCAGCGTCAGGCGCTGGCCCCGCTGGGCCGCGGTCGGGACGTACTGGGCCGCCGTGGCGCCGGGGACCGGAGTGCCGTCCGCGAGCCACTGGTAGGCGTAGCTGCCGGCGGGGGTCCAGGTGCCGGGGGCCGCGGTCAGCGGGGCCCCGACCTTGGGGGTCCCCTCGATGATCGGGGCGGCGACGTTGGTGATGACCTGGTCGTTGAAGTGGACGAAGCCCGACGGCCACCGGCCGTCGGCCTTGCGGATCTTGCGCCAGTGGAAGTCCCCGCTCCAGCTGTCCTCGGAGATGACGATGACCGTGCTGGAGATGACCTGCTCGACGTAGGCCACGTGGCCGCTCGATCCGGTGCCGGGAGCGTTGGCCCGCCACCAGGCGACGGCACCGACGATGGGGATGTCGTCGGTGATCCCGGCCTTCTTCAGGCCCCACTCGCTGGCGTTGCCGCCACCGGTCCAGGGCCGCTCGTTGGGCAGGCCGCTCTTGACCATGCGGTAGGCCGCGTAGTTGGTGCAGTTGTGGCCGGTGTACATCCGCCACCACATCGTGTTGGCGGCGGTCCGGTAGCCGGCGTGGGAGTAGCCCGCCTCGGCGCAGGCGACGTAGCCGGTGCACAGGTAGGCGGTGGAGCGCTGCTCGACCGCGTCGTACTTGCTCAGCGACGGTTCGTCGAGCCGGCCGTCGTCCGCCGTGGCTGGGCCCGCAAGGGGCATCAGGGACGCCAGCAGCCCGCTCAGCACGAGAGCGCAGCGCAGCCTTCCGGACCGAGTCACGACGTGAGATTACGCAGGTGTCAAGCACCGTGTCAGCGTGTCGCGGAGAATTTCACACGTGTAACTCTCGTCCCAAGCGTCTCACCGACCCCATCAGTCCCACATGCTGGGCGTGCGGCAGTCCCCGTGGGTTCGCCTCGGCGGATTTGCCAGTGACATGATGCGTCGCATGCCTGGAACCAATCTGACCCGGGACGAGGCCGCTACCCGCGCCGCGATCCTGGCCGTCGAGTCCTACACCATCGACCTCGACCTCACCGTGTCCGACAAGGTCTTCGAGAGCACGACCGTGATCCGGTTCTCGTGCTCGGAGACCGGATCCTCGACGTTCGCCGACCTGGTCGACGCCACCGTCCACGAGATCACCCTCAACGGGCGCAGCCTCGACCCGGCCGAGGTCTACCGCGACTCCCGGATCGCGCTCGACGGTCTCGAGGCCGACAACGAGCTCCGGGTGTTCTGCGAGCTGCCCTACAGCCACACCGGCGAGGGCCTGCACCGCTTCGTCGACCCCGTCGACGGCCGGGTCTACCTCTACTCCCAGTTCGAGGTCCCCGACGCCCGCCGCGTCTACACGACCTTCGAGCAGCCCGACCTCAAGTCGCCCTTCACGTTCAACGTCATCGCCCCTGAGGACTGGAAGGTCGTCTCCAACTCGCCTTCGCCGACCCCGGAGGCCCTCGACGAGGGCAAGGCGATCTGGCGCTTCGAGCCGACCAAGCCGATGTCGACCTACATCACCGCCCTGGTCGCCGGCGAGTACCACGAGGTGCAGCACACCTACGTCGGCAAGCACGGCGACATCCCGCTCGGCCACTACTGCCGCCAGTCGCTGGTGGAGTTCCTCGACGTCGACGAGCTCGTGAAGATCACCGAGCAGGGCTTCGCGTTCTTCGAGGAGGCCTTCGACTTCCCCTACCCGTTCGGCAAGTACGACCAGCTCTACGTGCCGGAGTACAACATGGGCGCGATGGAGAACGCCGGCTGCATCACGCTGCGCGACGAGTACCTCCCCCGCAGCCGCCAGCCGCGCTCGTTCTACGAGTTCCGCTGCAGCGTGATCCTGCACGAGATGGCCCACATGTGGTTCGGCGACCTGGTGACCATGAAGTGGTGGGACGACCTGTGGCTCAACGAGTCCTTCGCCGAGTGGGCCTGCTACCACGCCGAGGTGGAGGCCACCGAGTACACCGACGCCTGGACCGGCTTCGCCAACGCCCGCAAGCAGACCGGCTACCGCCAGGACCAGCTGCCGAGCACCCACCCGATCGCGGCCGACAACCACGACCTGCAGGCGGTCGAGGTCAACTTCGACATGATCACCTACGCCAAGGGCGCCTCGGTGCTCAAGCAGCTGGTCGCCTGGGTCGGGCTCGAGGACTTCCAGGCCGGTCTCCGGCAGTACTTCAAGGACTTCGCCTACGGCAACTCCGAGTTCACGGACCTGCTGGCTGCCCTGGAGAAGTCGTCGGGCC
Organism: Nocardioides sp.; assembly: GCA_041662925.1. Taxonomy (GTDB): domain Bacteria; phylum Actinomycetota; class Actinomycetes; order Propionibacteriales; family Nocardioidaceae; genus Nocardioides. The sequence continues at coordinate 2,538 of JBAZRQ010000570.1, forward strand.
GTGAGCTCGGCGGCTGGGCCCAGGAGTGGCTGCAGACGGCGGGCGTCAACACGCTCACCGCCGA
>JBAZRQ010000571.1:0-2600 GCA_041662925.1 Nocardioides sp.
TGTCGATGTGGTGCTCACGAAGGCCCTCGCCGGTGATGGTCTCCGCGTAGACACTGGCGTCCTGCTTGTCCGGTGCCAGGCTGATGGACTGGATGCCGCCGGCGCCGTCGTCGTTGGTGCCGCAGCGCAGCCGCAGCTCGCCGAGGGAGGGCAGCTGCGTGACCTGGCGGATGTTGCCGGCGGCGTCGGCCTCACCGTGCCAGTTGACGCCCAGGCGGGTCGGGAACGTGGTCTTGAAGACCGCGTCGAACTGGCAGGAGCGGTAGCGCTGGGGGTGGTGGAAGCCGTTCCAGTACCAGTTGAGGCGGAACGACGTCACCGGCTCGAGCGCGACCCCCGCGGCCGGACGGTTGCGGCTGGGGCGCTGGCTGATGATGCCGTCGACGTAGCCCGAGGAGTAGTTCTCGATGGGAGAGCGCTGGTTGAGCCCCTCGTGCGCGAAGGAGCCGGTGCCACCGGTGCCGTCGTCGAGGGCGTGGGCGTAGCGGTAGATGCGGGCGGTCTTGACGGCGACCACCTCGTGGTCGTTCTTCACCTCGTACTTCGCCATCCACATCTGGGTCTCGGCGTCGCGGTCGGCGGCGTAGAGCCGGATCATCGTGGAGCTCGGCTTGCAGACCAGCCGGACGTGGCCGATGCCGGGTACGACGGCGGTCCGGTCGTAGTCGGGGTTCTCCCAGGTGCCCTTCCACTCGAGGGTGACGCGCTGCACCTTGCGGTCCGGGGTCGACGTGGCCTTCTCGGTCATCCGCGGGGCCGGGCCGCCGGTGCGGGTCCCGAGCCGGCTGCGGTCGATCCCGGCCTCGTCGCCGGCCGAGGACGGCTGGGCCGACGCCCCGACCGACGACAGGGTGACGGCGAGGCACGCGGCCCCGACGAGGAGCAGGCTGGCCCGAGAGCGAGTGGCCCGAGAGCGTGTGGCCCGAGAGCGTGTGGCCCGAGAGCGTGTGGTCCGAGCGTGGCTGTTCATCGTGCCGGCTTCACCTCGGGCTCGTCCTCGGGCTGCTGCGTCGTCACCTCTTCGTCAGGACTCACGAGGATGACGGGAGTCTCGCCCTCCAGCCACCGGTTCTGCAGGGCGATGATGTTGGCGGGCAGGGCGACCAGCCTGGCGTCGGCGGCCAGCTCGTCGGAGGCGTTGACGTAGAACTTGAGGAAGTCGGTGACCTCGCGGCGCTGCAGCGACCTCGTGGTCGTGGTGATCAGCAGCTGCCGGGCCAGGGGGTACTCGCCGCTGACGATCGTGCGCTGGCTCGGGAAGATGCAGTTGCGCTCCCCGGTCGGCAGGGTGATCTCGAAGGGGCGGAGCTGGTCCTCGTAGAGCTCGTAGTAGCTGAAGCGGAAGAACGCGAGGTTGCCCCGGATCGCGTCGACGATCCGCTTGGAACCGAGCGCCAGGTTGTAGAGGCGCAGGGCCTCCTCGCGCTTCACGGCGATCCGGTTCTTCTCGGCACGCGCCGCGTCGCGGGCGACGATGGCGTCGGCGAGGCGCTGCTGGTCGCGGGCCCGGTCGGCGGGCGGGCGCTTGTCGCGGATGCCCTTGCGGACCTCGGCCCGGGCGGCCCGGACCTCGGCCTGCGCGTCCCTGAGGACGTGCCACCAGGTCTCGAGCTGCTCGTTGAGCAGGGTGCGCCTGCGGGCCCGGTCGGCGAACCGGTCGGCCAGCAGGTGGTCGCGGATGCCGCCCACGACCCAGTCGCGGGTCCCGTTGTCGCTTGCGAAGGCCTGGTAGTCCGAGCGCAGGTTGGTCAGGCTGGGCTCCGGGGCGTCGAGGACGTAGCGGCCGAAGAACCCGAACGCGTTGTTGTCGGTGTCCGGGCCGCCGGTCTCGAGACGCACCTCGTCGAGGCCGAGCTGGGACCAGTCGGTGATCGGTGAGCCGGCGCGGAAGATGTCCTGCACCTGCGCGGTGGTCAGGCAGTCTCCACCGACGTCGGTCTCGGACTTGATCGCGAGCACGACGGCGTCGGCGGCGACCTGGAACTGGACGACGTCGAGGCCGACGGCGCGGCAGGCGTCCCACTCGGCGCGGCTGATGGGCCGCGAGGAGTCGACGAGGTCGATCTCGCCGGCGCAGAGGCGCTGGAAGGCCTGGTCCTCGCTGGTCTCGGTGACATTGACCGTGGTCGTGCTGCCGCCGAACTCGTAGCGGGTGGCGGCCTCACCGGTCAGTGAGCCGCTGGCGCCCTCGATGTCGACGATGCCGCCGGGGCGACCGGGCAGTGCCGCGTTGGCCTTGTTGATCCGTTCCTGCTCGTCGGTGTTGGCGCGGTAGCGCTGCGCCTCCTGCTGGGCCACCGTGTCGGAGGCCTCCGGCGTCTCGTCGGCGCAGGCGCTGAGCGCCAGCCCGCCGGCGAGGAGCAGCGCGATCAGCGCGCTCGAGCGGCTCCGGCCGTTGGTGGCCTGACTGGTGTTACCTGTCCCGCTCATCACTGGGCCCCCTGTCCCGTGTTTCCGCTTGTCTCCGGAGCGGTGATCAGACCGTTCTCGTCGACGGAGTCCTCGGGGGGATAGGCGTAGCGTCGGCCCAGCTTGATCACCTCGAAGTCGTCGAGGTGCAGGCCTTGGAGCTCGTTGCCATTCAGGTAGGACGCGGTGAC
>JBAZRQ010000572.1:0-2599 GCA_041662925.1 Nocardioides sp.
GCCAGCGTGCGGCGGTGTGACTCCGCTAGGCCATTTCGCATAGTCCTTTGGGACTAGATGGGTGTGTTTGGCACCACAGGGGCCCCCACTGCGCTTTACCTTCGAAGGAATCGACCTCCGGGGGCACCCATGTGGGACACCGCGCAGACCAGCGCTCACCAGCTCAGCCATGACATGCCGTGCGGCCAGTGCGGCCACGCGATGCACACCTTCCTGGCGTGCTCCGACGCCTGTGACTGCACGCCGGCCGGCGTGCCGACGCGGGTTCTCGCCCAGGTCTGAGCGCCCTGGTCCGGCTGCCCTGCGCGGTCAGGACTCCAGGTCGAGCAGCACCTTGATCGAACGCCGCTCGTCCATCGCGCGGTAGCCCTCGGCCACCTGGTCCAGCGGCAGCGTGGAGTCGAAGACGAGGCCCGGGTTGATCCGGCCGGACATGACGAGGTCGAGCAGCTCGGGCAGGTAGCGCCGGACCGGCGCGATGCCGCCACGCAGGCCGACGTTCTTCTGGAACATCCGGCCGACCGGCAGCTCGACGCCGTGCGGGACCCCGACGAAGCCGACCGTGGAACCGGGGCGGGCGACCGCGAACGCCGTACCCATGGACTCGTCGGTGCCGACGCACTCGAGGACGGCGTCGGCGCCGACCCCGTCGGTGATCTCCTTGACCTCGGCGGCGCCCTGCTTGCCGCGGGCCGCGACGATGTGGGTGGCCCCGAACTCGGTCGCGATCTTCTGGCGCGGTTCGTGGCGCGACATCGCGATCACCTTCTCGGCGCCCATGACAGAGGCGGCGAGTACGCCGCACAGGCCGACCGCCCCGTCGCCCACGACGACGACCGTGCCGCCCTCGGGCACCCCGGCCGCGACCGCGGCGTGCCACCCGGTGGGCATCACGTCGGAGAGCGCCAGCAGGGACGGGACGAGTGAGGAGTCGGGCCGGCCGTCGAGCTTGACCAGGCTGCCCTCGGCCTGGCCCACGAGGGCGTACTCCCCCTGGCCGCTCTGGGTCATGCTCAGGTTGACGCACGCGGACTGCACGCCGGCGCGGCAGTGGGCGCAGGTGTTGTCGCAGTGGCAGAACGGCACGATCACGAAGTCGCCGGCAGCGAACGACGACACCTCGGACCCGACCTCCTCGACCACACCGATGCACTCGTGGCCGATCGTGTCGCCGGGGGTGATCGCGTTCTCGCCGCGGTAGGGCCACAGGTCGGAGCCGCAGATGCAGCCCGCCGTCACCTTGATGATCGCGTCGGTGGGTGCGCTCAAGGTGGGGTCGGGGACCTCTGTGACGCGGATGTCGCCGGGAGCATGGATCGTGGTGGCACGCATGTCCAGCATCCTTGCACCCCGCTGGTTCCGGCCCCTCGGCGCGCGTGTTTGCGCTATCTCATATGTGAGTTACCGTGAAGATATGGCAACGGACTTCAAGGGCCGGATCGGGCACCTGATCCGCGATGCGCGCAAGCACCGCGGACTCACCCAGCACCAGCTGGCCACCCTCCTCGGCACCAGTCAGAGCGCGATCAACCGCATCGAGAAGGGGCACCAGAACCTCTCCCTCGAGATGCTGGCGCGCATCGGCGAGGCGCTCGACTCCGAGATCGTGGCGCTCGGCGCCGGCCCCACGCACCTGCGGGTCACCGGCCCGACGACCCTGTCGGGCAGCATCGACGTCAAGACCTCCAAGAACGCCGGTGTCGCACTGCTGTGCGCCTCCCTGCTCAACCGCGGGCGCACCACGCTGCGCAAGGTCGCCCGGATCGAGGAGGTCAACCGGCTGCTCGAGGTGCTCAACAGCCTCGGCGTCCAGACCAAGTGGCTCAACGACGAGAACGACCTCGAGATCATCCCGCCCAAGGAGCTCGACCTCACCAACATGGACGAGGAGGCGGCCCGCCGTACTCGCTCCGTGATCATGTTCCTCGGCCCGCTGCTGCACCGCCTCGACACCTTCGACCTGCCCTACGCCGGAGGCTGCAACCTCGGCACCCGCACCGTCGAGCCGCACATGTCGGCGCTGCGCCCGTTCGGCCTCGAGGTCAAGGCGACCGAGGGTTCCTACCACGCCCAGGTCAACCGGGCGATCGAGCCGGTCCGGCCGATCGTGCTCACCGAGCGCGGCGACACCGTCACCGAGAACGCCCTGATGGCGGCCGCCCTCCACCCGGGCACGACGGTCATCCGCAACGCGTCGTCCAACTACATGGTCCAGGACCTCTGCTTCTACCTGCAGCGTCTCGGCGTCGGCGTCGAGGGCATCGGCACGACCACCCTCACCGTCAGCGGCCTGGCGGAGATCAACGTGGACGTCGACTACTCCCCCAGCGAGGACCCGATCGAGGCGATGTCGCTGCTCGCGGCCGCGATCGTCACCAAGTCGGAGATCACGATCCGCCGGGTGCCGATCGAGTTCCTCGAGATCGAGCTCGCGCTCCTCGAGGAGATGGGCCTCAACTACGACCGCACCGACGAGTACGTCGCCGCCAACGGCAACACCCGCCTGGTCGACCTGACCACGAAGCCGTCGGAGCTGCACGCGCCCCTCGACAAGATCCACCCGATGCCCTTCCCGGGGCTCAACATCGACAACCTGCCG
>JBAZRQ010000573.1:0-2586 GCA_041662925.1 Nocardioides sp.
CGGGTCAGCAAGATCATGGGGAGCACCATCCTTAGTGCGCGTGTCCGACGGCCGTCCATGGCCGTCGGATGTCTCATCGGTCGGGCGACGATGGACCTGAGTGGATCCGTACGACGGGCTGCACGGGGCGCAGCGACGGGCGGCCCGTCGTACGAACGAGCCTCACCTCTTGATGTTGACGAGGTCCTCGAGCACCTGGTCGGACGTCGTGATCACCCGCGAGCTGGCCTGGAACCCGCGCTGGGCGAGGATCAGGTTGGTGAACTCGGCGGCGAGGTCGACGTTGGACATCTCCAGTGCCCCGCCGATCAGCGTGCCGCGCTGGCCGGCACCCGGGATGTCGATCTCGGCGGTGCCGGAGTTGGCCGACTCGCGGAACGCCGTCTCGCCGACCCGCTCGAGGCCGTTGGGGTTGTTGAAGTCGGCCAGGGCGAGCTGAGCCATGTCGCGCTGCACGCCGTCGGAGAAGACGCCGCGGATCTTGCCGTCGGCCCCGATCGCGTAGGAGGTGAGCTCGACACCTACGGGCACGGCCGGGGTGAGCCCGGCGGTGTCCAGGGTGATGTCGATCAGCCCCCCGGTGGCCAGACCGGCCGCGTCCAGCGCGTAGCCCTGCACCCGGGCTCCCGACGGGCTGACGAGCGTGCCGGTCTCGTCGAAGGTGAAGGCACCGGCGCGGGTGTAGATCTGCTCGTTGCCGTCCTGGAGCACGAACATGCCGTCGCCCTGGATCATCAGGTCGGTGGCCCGACCGGTCATCTGGGCCGAGCCCTGCAGCAGGTTGGAGGCGACCGCGGCGACCTGGACACCCAGGCCGACCTGGATCGGGTTGGTGCCGCCTTGGTTGGCGCTGGCGCCTGACGCGCCCGTGAGCATCTGGCTCAGGGTGTCCTGGAAGACGACCGTGCTGGACTTGAAGCCGATGGTGTTGGCGTTGGCGATGTTGTTGCCGGTGACGTCGAGCATGGTCTGGTTGACGCGCAGACCGCTGATTCCTGCGAAGAGCGAACGAAGCATGAGATGTCCTTTCGGGCCCTCAGAGGGCCGGGACTGTCCTGGTGGGGGTCGGGGTCGTGGTGGCGTCGGGCGTGGGCTGGGAGCCGTCGGTGACGGACTGGACCTGGAAGATCGGGACCTCGACGCCGCCGACGTCGAGGACCGGGCCCGCTGGGCCGAAGGTCACGCCGCTGACGATGCCGCTGCCCTCGGTGCCGTCACCGAGGGTGTAGGTGACCTGGCGGCCGACGAGCTGGGCGCCGCCGAAGGCCATCTGGGCCCCCAGCAGCGCGCCGGTCTGGTCGGCGACGGCCTGCATCTTCTCGAGGGCGGTGAACTGGGCCGACTGCGAGAGGAACTCGCTGGAGTCGCTCGGGTTCATCGGGTCCTGGTAGCGCAGCTGGGCCACCAGGAGCTGTAGGAACATCTCCTTGTCGGCCGAGCCCGCACCCGCCGTGGGCGTGCTGGCGAGCATGCCCGCGGGCGGTGCCGTGGTTTCGATTGCCGGGATGGACAACGGCTTCCTCCTCCTAGATGGACACGTCCAGGCCCGCAGGCCCGTGCGACGTGCGCAGCTCGACCGGTCCCGACGGGGGCGTCGGGTCCGGGCTGCCATCCCTGGCGGTGATGCCTTCACGCGTCCGTGCGTGCTGATCGGGGTCGGGCCCCCGCTGGGGCCCGGTGTCGCCGGCGCCCGAGCGCTCGCCCCCGGTGGGGACCTGCTCCCCGGACGCGCGGGCGTAGGCGGCCGCGGTGTCGTCGCGGCTGCTGCTGCGGTCGAGAACGGGCGCGGCGGTGGTGCCCAGGTCCCGCAGGGTCACGATGGCGTCCGCGGCCCCACCCTGCTCGAGCAGTCGGCGCAGGTCCGGTGAGCTGTGCAGCAGGGCGTCGCGCACCTCCCGGCCGGCCGCGAGGCTGACCCGCACGCTGCCGCCGCGGACGGTGAGGGTCACCCGCACCTCGCCGAGCGAGCCGGGGTCGAGCCGCAGCGTCATCCGGTGGGTGCCGTCGCCGGACGACGCGAGCCGCGTGACCTCCGGGAAGACCTGGCGGGTCACCGCCGTGGTCGCCGCGGTCGTCAGGACCGCGGCGGGCCGGTCGGTGGGCGCCGTCGGCGTGCTGCCCGTGACACCCGCGGTCGCCGCGGTCCCCGCTGTGCCCGGGGCGTCCGCGGGGGCGGTCGTGGGGGCGGTCGTGGGCGCGGGGGCCGCGGCCGGAGCGTCGGGCGCGGGGGACGCGGCCGGTGCGTCGGGCGCGACGGCCTCGGCTCGTCGTACGGCGGAGCCGGGGGACCTGCTCCCGAGTCCGGTGTCCTCGACCGCCGGCTCCCCAACAGGCGACGGGGCGGTGGGTGCCACGGGGACGGGTACCGCGACCGCGAGTGGGGGCCGCCCGGCGAGCAGGTCGACCAGGACCGGCGCCGCGTCGCCCTCACCCTGCGCCGGCTCGGTCTCGGGTGCCGCCCTCTCTTCCTCGGCGGCGTCGGCGACGGCGACCTCCTGCGTCGGCTCGGTGCCGGCGCCGGCACCGGCACCGGCGCCGGCGCCGGCGACGAGTGCGGCCACCAGCGCACCGAAGCCGGCCTCGCTG
>JBAZRQ010000574.1:0-2583 GCA_041662925.1 Nocardioides sp.
CCGCGGTCTCTCCGGTCGACGAGACCGAGCCCGTCGGCTGCCCGCCCGGCTCCGACAACTTCCTCAACGCCGTACTGCTGATCGACACCACGCTGGCGGCCAACCGGCTCATGGACCGCGCGCTGGCCATCGAGGACGCCTTCGACCGCGAGCGCAGCGAGGTCGCCAACGCGCCGCGCACCCTCGACGTCGACCTGATCGTGGTCGGCGACCGCCGCAGCGACGACGACCACCTCCGGCTGCCGCACCCGCGCGCCGCCGAGCGGGCCTTCGTGCTCAAGCCGTGGTTCGACCTCGAGCCCGACGCGGTCCTGCCCGACCTGGGCCCGATCGCCGAGCTGCTCGCCTCCCTCGGCACCGACGGGCTCGTCCACCGCGGCGACCTCTCGCTCGACGTGGGGTGAGTCTTGCCTGAGCGGCCCGAGGACGAGGACGGCGAGCAGCTCGGGACGCTGCGACCCACCTCTCCCTCCACCCTCGCCGCGTGGGGCGTAGCGGGCCTGGCCGGTGGCTGGCTCCTCCACCCGGTGGCCGAGCGGGTCAACGACACCGCGCCGGTCGTCTCCTGGACCCAGCCGTTCGCGCTGTTCCTCGTCGCGGCGATCCTCGGCGTCACCGCGCATGCCACCTGGCGCGCGGTCCACGTACGCCGTGAGCGGCTCGAGCCCCACCGCGCGGTCAACCGCCTGGTGCTCGCCCGGGCCTGCGCCATCGCGGGGGCGCTGGTCGGCGCCGGCTACCTCGGCTACGCCCTCAGCTGGCTGGGATCGGGCGCGGAGCTGGCCGACGACCGGATGGTCCGTTCGGCCGTGGCCGCCGTCGGTGGGCTCGCGACGGTCGTCACAGCGTTGCTCCTCGAGCGCGCGTGTCGCGTCAGAAACGGCCCTGACCAGGCCTAACCTGCCTGCATGACTTCCCCGTCAAGCCCGCCCATGCGACGACGCCAGCGGTCCACCCGCCTGGTGGTCGCCGGCATGTTGCTCCTCGTCGGTGCCCTGGCTGTCGCCGGCGCCGCCCTCAGCGGCTCGTGGCTCGTCGCCACGATCGCTGCCGCGCTCGGTGTCGTCCTCGGCGCCGCGGCCACCCGCATCACCCACTCCGAGCTGGCCGAGTCGCGCCGCGAGGCCGCCCGTGACCGGGCCGAGCAGGCCCGTGCCTACCGCGACCTCACCGTCGCCCGCACCGCCGAGCACGCGTCCTACGTCGACGCCATGAACGCCCGCGTGACCGCCCACGAGCAGACCATCGTCGTGCTGGAGCGCGACCTGAGCGACGCCCAGGGCTGCCTCATCGACGCCCACCGGGTGCTGGTCGCCGAGCAGCTGCGCGCCGACGACGCCGAGCGCGAGGTCACCGCGCTGACCACCCGCCTCGACGACGCCGAGGAGCGGGCCGCCGTGGCAGTCGTGCGGGTCGCCGAGATCGAGCGCGAGCTCGACGTCGTCACCACCGAGTGGCAGGCCGCGGAGCTCTCCCGCAAGCGAGCCTGACCCGCACCTGACCCGCACTGGCCGGTCGACGGGGCCGGGCTGGGAGAATGGCTCCTCGTGAGCACTGACGAGTCCCGTTTCGAAGCAGACCCCGACGAGCTCCTGCCCGATCTGCCCGGTCTCCCCACCGGGTGGACGGTCGACGCTCCCGACCCCAGCGACCGGTTCACGCTGGCCCGGCTGACCCACCTCCTGCGCGCCCACGAGCGCGAAGGCCGCGGCTGGGCCGGCTCCGGCCTCGACGACGTGCTGGTCGAGGTGTCCGAGGCCGGTCTGCGGACCCGCCAGAACGTCGTGGTGCGCGACCGCACCGGACAGGTCCAGGCGTGGGGCAGCGTGCACGACCGCGCCGGGGGCCGGATGCTGTTCGTGCACATCGTGTCGCGCGAGCTCCCCGAGGGGCTGGCGCGCACCTGCTCCGACGTACTCGTCGAGTGGGCGGTGGGCCAGGCCCGCGCCGTCGGCAGCGCCCGCGGGCTCGAGGTCCAGCAGATCGACACCGGCGCCTTCGCCGACGACGACCGCCAACACCGCTGGCTCGCCGCGGCCGGGTTCGTGAAGGTGCGGACGTGGTGGCAGATGAAGCGTCCGGTCACCCCCGACGAGGCGGAGCTGGTGCCGTCGACCGACTTCTGGGAGACGGAGAAGGCACGCTTCCGGACCGTACGCCGCGGCGCAGACGGGTTGCCCGACGTCGACGACCTCCGCGAGGTCCACGAAGTACTCGAGGGCGCGTTCGTCGACCACTTCAACTCGTGGGAGGAGACGTTCGACGAGTTCGAGCGGCGCCTGCGCGAGGACCCCGGCCACCGCTGGGACCACTGGTGGCTCGCCGAGGTCACCGAGGGAGGGGACCCAGTGCCGGTGGGTGCCCTGATCGGCACCGCGTCCGAGTCGGCCACGGGACCGGACGGGTCCTACGTGTCCTACCTGGGCGTGCTCGAGGAGGCGCGCGGGCGCGGCGTGGCCAAAGGACTGCTCCACACGATCATCGCCGACGCCGCCGCCCGCGGCCGTGACCGCGTGACCCTCGAGGTCGACGCCGACTCCTCCACCGGCGCCGACGGCCTCTACGTCGCGATGGGCTGGAAGA
>JBAZRQ010000575.1:0-2582 GCA_041662925.1 Nocardioides sp.
CGCCAGGCGATCGACGAGAGCGGGACGGGGATCGTGCTCACCGGGCGCTCCGAGGGGTTCGTGGTCGGACGCCCCGACCTCGACGAGACGATCCGGCGGCTGCGGGCCTACGCCGAGGCGGGCGCCGACTGTCTCTACGCACCACGCCTCACGTCGCTCGAGGACATCGCGGCCGTCGTCGCTGCCGTGTCACCCAAGCCGGTGAACCTGCTGATCAACGCCCCGTTCACGACGGTCGCCGAGGCGGCGGAACTCGGCGTACGACGGATCAGCGTGGGCGGCACCCTCGCCCGGACGGCGTGGGGCGGCTTCCTGCAGGCGGCGCAGGAGATCGCCGACGCCGGCACGTTCTCCCGGTTCGAGGAGCTGCCGAACGTCGACGGGCTCTTCGCTCGCTGAGGCACCCGCTGCGACCTCCCTCGGTCCGCTACCGCACCGCTCCTTCGCCGGTGGCACCGGCGCTGGGGCGCCACCGATGGCGAGGTGCGCGCGAGCATGCCCGGCGACGACCTGATCGCCGACGTCGCCTACCTGGCCACCCGCGCGATCACGATCGACGCACCACCCGAGGCGGTGTGGTCCTGGCTGGTCCGGGTCGGCTGCCTGCGGGGAGGCTTCTACGCCGACGACCTGCTGGACAACCTCGGCCATCCAAGCGCGCGGACGCTCCTGCCGGAGTTCCAGCACCTCGAGATCGGCCAGTGGGTGCCGATGTCCCCGACGCCGAGCGACACGACGGCCTTCAAGGTGGCGGGGTACGAGCCGAACCGGTGGCTGCTGTGGCACCAGCCGCTCAGCACCTGGTCCTGGACGCTCACCGAGATGCCGGGCGGGCGCACCCGGCTGGTCACTCGGCTGCGCATCCACCTCGACTGGCACCACCAGGCGATCTCCGCGTTCTCGGTCGTCCTCAACGAGCTCGGCGACTTCCCGATGATGCGCCGGATGCTGCTGGGCATCCGCGATCGCGCCGAGGCCGGGAACCGGGCAGTCGGTCAGACCGCGACGTAGACGTCGTCGCCCCGCCGGGCGTGGCGGTTCTGCAGGTAGACGAAGCCGAGGCAGGGAGCGGCAATCGCGTAGCCGACCCAGGCAGGAAGGGGTCCGGGCAGCGCGACCTCGAGGACCAACAGGACAGCGACCCCACCAAGGGCGCCGAGCACCAACCAGCTGAGCCTGGCCCACCAGGTCCGTGGTTTCGGCCCGGGCCGCTCGCTGATCTCCATGCCACCCTCCTTGCGGGTCGGTGCCATCCTTGCCTGATGTCGAGGCCAGTGGTGCGTCCGAGCACGCGAACGCCGACCCGATGAGTCCGAGCACCGATGGAGTCGCGATGGCGGGACCTGAGGTCAGAGTCCGCACGGCCGAGGAGCACCACCCCGTCGGCGCACGTCGCGGCACCGTACTCATGCTTCCGGGTCGTGCCTACCCCTGCGGGATGTCCTTGTTGGCGTGGACGACCCGGGCTCTTCAGTCCTCCGGCTGGACGGTGCAGCAGGCGGAGTGGGACCTGTCCGCCTTCCCCGATGAGCCGCGCACCTTCGTCGAGGGCGTCGCCCAGCAGCTGGACGATATAGAGCGCGACGCCGGGCCCGTCCTCGTCGTGGCGAAGTCACTGGGCACCCTGGCCGCACATTGGAGCGCCGAGCGGGGCTACCCGGCTGTGTGGCTCACCCCGATCCTCCAAGCGGCTGGCCGGCACCCCCTGCCGGGCCACAGTGACGCACTGGCAGCACGAATCCGCGACTACCCGACCGACAGCCTCGTGGTCGGGGGAACCGCAGACAGCCTGTGGCAGAAGGGATTCCGCGGCACCGGCAAGATCTTCGAGATCGAAGGGGCCGACCACGGTCTGGAGGTCGCCGACTGGCACACCTCCCTGCGACACCACGAGGGCGTCGCCACCGCCGTGGTCGACTTCGCTTCCGGGATCGGCTGACCCGCCTGCCAGGGGGAACGCATGCGCAGGTCTTGATCGCTACGTTTGGGTCGTGAATCCTCGGGAGTTCAGCCATCGTCGGCTTCCGGGGCTGGTCGCGTGGATGGACGGATTCAACCAACGGCACCCATGGAGTCACAACGACCACTTCCACCCCTGGATCGTTCGGCACCTGCCTGAGCGCCGTCACCTGGCCCTGGACGTCGGATGCGGACGCGGCAAACTCCTCGAGACGCTCGCCGCGCACTTCGACCGAGTCGTCGGCACCGACCGTGACGCCCAGATGCGGGCGGCCGCCGGCCGACGCGTCTCCCGGCACCCGAACGCGTCGATCACCGCCGACCAGTTGGCGGACCTGCGAGGCGGCTTCGATCTCATCACCATGATCGCGGTCCTCCATCACCTGGAGGTCGAGAGCGCTCTGGTCGAGGCGCGACGTCTGCTTGCACCGCGGGGCCGCCTCATGGTGGTCGGACTAGCCCGTCCGGAGACGCGGCTCGACTGGGCCTGGGACGCGGGCTGTCTGGTCACCAACCCGTTGATCGGCGTGCTCAAGCATCCCAAGGCGGCGCCCTCCACAAGCGACGCTCCGACGTATCCGACGGTGGAGCCGACGCAGACCTACGGCGAGATGCGGGGCCTC
>JBAZRQ010000576.1:0-835 GCA_041662925.1 Nocardioides sp.
GCATCGTCGAGGGCATCGACCAGTTCGAGAGTCTCGACGACGAGGTCCGCACCGGCGCCCAGGCGCTCGCCCACCGCTTCGGCGGGCTCGTGAACCAGCATGCGGGCGAGCAGCGAGCCGGAAGGACCTAGCCGCCACGAAGGTGGTGGACGGTGCGCAGACGCGGCAGATCGCGACGACTGAACACCACGCTACTGAGCGGCTGCTACACGTCCCAGTTGGGCTCGTCGTCGGGGCACCAGCCTGCCGGTCGGCGTGTATCGCGCAGGCCACACCGTTTCGCTGTCGCACCTCACCTGGCTCAGGTCTAGACTGTCCAGGTTGGTCTTGATGAAGTCCGCGCCGTGAAGCCGAGCGCCGTGGAGCGTGGCCGATTTCAAGCCAGCACAACCGCACATGACGCAGATCTGCATCTGTGAGGCCGGCTCCAACCAGGCCCGCCCCACTCAGGCGCAGAAGCGCATAGGGCAGCGGGTGAAATGCGCGCCTTCGAGCCAGGCCTCGCTGGGGTTCGCCCCACTCAAGTGAGCCTCTGCCCAGTCAACTTCGTAGAGCCGGGCCGCGTGAAGGCCGGCACGCCGGAACTCACGCCCCAGGCGCTGGGCTCAGTGAGGTCGGCCTCTCGAAGTTGGGCCCCCTCAAACGTCGTAGCGCTGAGGTCAGGTTCTGTCCGATGCCGCTACCTGAGGACACGGCAACCAGACCGGTATCACCCGTTTGCGGCCCCCCGGCACGTCCTCGAGCCGAAATCTCAGGCGCTCTGCAGCACTTCTTCCAGGTCGACGGCCTGGATGCCGACGGCCTCGCCGACCGGGGCGTTGGTGAGCTGGCCGGC
>JBAZRQ010000576.1:845-2581 GCA_041662925.1 Nocardioides sp.
GCGCGAGGCTGTGGTCGTCGCGGGAGGCCTGCTTCCAGCCCTTGTTCGCCAGCGCCACGGCATACGGCAGCGTCGCGTTGGTCAACGCGTACGTCGACGTGTTCGGCACCGCACCCGGCATGTTCGCCACGCAGTAGAAGATCGAGTCGTGCACCATGAACGTGGGATCCGCGTGCGTGGTCGCGTGGGTGTCCTCGAAACAACCACCCTGGTCGACAGCGATGTCGACGAGCACCGAGCCCGGCTTCATCTCCGACACCAGCTGGTTGGTCACCAGCTTGGGCGCCTTCGCACCGGGGATCAGCACCGCCCCGATCACCATGTCCGCCTCACGCACCTGCTGCTGGATCGCCAGCTGTGAGGACGCCAGGCCGTGGACCCGGTTGTTGTAGCGCCAGAACGACATCCGCAGCTTGTCCAGGTCGGTGTCGAGCAGCGTGACGTCGGCACCCATCCCGAGCGCGATGTTCGCGGCGTTCTGCCCCGAGACCCCCGCACCGATGATGACCACCTTCGCGTTCGCCACCCCACCGACGCCGCCCATCAGCACGCCCCGGCCACCCTGGGCCTTCAGCAGCGAGTGCGCGCCCACCTGGGGTGCCAGGCAGCCGGCGACCTCCGACATCGGGTAGAGCAGCGGCAGGCCCCCCGACGGCAGCTGCACCGTCTCGTAGGCGATGCCGGTGACCTTGCGCTTCAGCAGCTCCTCGGTCAGCGGCTGGTCAGCCGCCAGGTGCAGGTAGGTGAAGAGCGTCAGGCCCTCCCGCATCCGGTGGTACTCCTCGGCGACCGGCTCCTTGACCTTGAGCACCATGTCGATGCTGCCGTCCACACCCCACGCCGCGTCCGCGTCCGGCACGATCGTGGCCCCCGCGGCGACGTACTCCGCGTCGTGGATCGACGAGCCCTCGCCCGCGTCGTGCTCGACGTACACCTCATGACCGTGCGCGACCAGCTCGTGGACCCCGATCGGCGTGATCGCCACCCGGTACTCGTGGTTCTTGACTTCCTTCGGAACGCCGACCTTCACCGGTGCTCTCCTCCCTCGATCTGATGGTGTGCACGATCCTGGGCGTGACCCCGGTGAGACCCTGCCAGACCCCGGGCCTGCGCGACCAGTATGGCGATGACCAGCGGCGCGTCAGCGACCCTCCCGTCGAGCACCGCCTCGACCAGGTCGTCGAACGGCGCCCAGAAGGTCGTCATGTCGGCCTCCTCGTGGGTGAGCTCGAAGTCGCCGCGGCTCACCGCACGCAGCTCCCTGGCCACGAAGACGTGGTGCACCTCGCTCGAGATGCCCGGTGAGGAGTACGCCGACGTCAGGTGCGTCCACTCCCCCGCCTCGAGCTGGGCCTCCTCGAGCAGCTCGCGGCGCGCGACCACCAGCGGGTCCTCGTCGTCCCCGTCGCAGAGCCCGGCCGGGAGCTCGACGAAGCGGCGGCGCGCCGGATGGCGGTACTGCGCGAGGCAGAAGACCCTCTCGTGCGCGTCGACCGCGAGCACCACCACCGCGCCGGGGTGCTCGAGCACCAACCGCCGGAAGGGCTCCTCGTCGGGGTGTCCCGGGCGCCGGATCCGGTCCGCGCGCAGCGCCACGACCCAGTCGTCGCGGTGCAGGTCCTGCGACGAGACGACCGGCCAGGCCTCTGGGCGGTCGGCCAGGTCGAAGGGCTGGTCGTCCATGGCATGGACGCTACCGTGACCGGCGTGAGTGACGACGTGCGGAGCCTGACCAT
>JBAZRQ010000577.1:0-2580 GCA_041662925.1 Nocardioides sp.
TGCTGGTCGCGGTCGGCGGTCGCTGCCTCTTCAAGGGCGGCACCACGCTCGTCCAGGGCGACAAGATCGGCGTCGGCACCGACGGCGAGGCGGCGAAGATCACCGAGGGCACCAGCACCACCGCCGTCGTCATCGGCGTGGTCCGCGAGGGCTGCACAGACGGCAACATCGGCAGCGCCTTGCTCTCGCTCGGCGGCCAGCACATCGCGGTGAAGTCGGCGTAACCACAGCGCCCTGAACGCATCACGTCTGGGCCGCGGCCGGACAGGCACGCAACGCCCACAGGAGAACGAAAATGCCCATCCGGCCCAGTCTCACGGAATCGCACATCAGCCAGGCCCTCACCGACGTCGCCGTCGCGTGGGATCAGAAGGCCACCAGCTTCGTCGCCAACGCTGCAGCCGCCAAGGTGCCCGTCGACAACGAGAGCGACAGCTACATCGTCTTCGGACAGTTCGACCACGCGCGCGATCAGGCCAAGCCGCGTATGCCCGGCGACACCGCGGCCGAGGCCGGCTTCTCGGCCAGCACCGGCACGTACACCTGCAAGCGGTACGACCTGCAGAAGTGCATCCCCGACCGGCTGCGGCGCGGCTCGGCGTTCGACCAGGACTCGGCGGCGACTCAGTGGCTGATGAATCAGCTCAACATTAGCCGCGAGGCGCGCTTCATCGCCGACTACGGCGTGACCGGCAAGTGGGGCTCGAACGAGCTCGACTGCGCCGGCTCGACCCACGTCTGGGACGACGCCACCAACGGCGACCCCATCACCGACGTGGCCACCGGCCGCCGGGCGGTCAAGCTGGGCAGCTTCCAGGATCCGAACGTGTTCGTGGTCGGCTACGACGTTCACGCCGCGATCAAGAAGAACCCGCTGGTGCTCGAGCGCGTGAAGTACGTCGCCGGCACCGCCTACAACCTGGCGATCGCGCCGCGCAACGAGTCGGCCGCTGTCCTGGCCGCGATGTTCGAGGTCGATAAGTACGTCATCGGCTCGGCGGTCTACTCGACCGACCCCGAGGGCACCAGCTCGCCGACCTACCAGTTCATGTTCGAACACTGCGCCCTGCTGATGTACGTCTCGCCGACTCCCGACACCACCGTGCCCAGCGCGCTCTACAACTTCACGCTGCGCGGCTTCGGCGACAACGACAGCGGAATCCGCATCAAGAGGTACCGCAGCGACGGGCGCGAGGGCGACATCATCGAGGCCGCTTACTGCGAGGACATCAAGCAGGTTTCCGCGGCCTGCGGCTACTTCTTCGACAACGCAGTGACCGATCTGTAACCAACAGCGCAACGCACCGGGGCCGTCTGAGTGAGCGGGCAGCCTGGAGGGCAACATGAGTTTCGGCGAGGAACAGACGCGATACGAGGTCAAAAGGACCATCCGCGATCGAAAGCACGGCGATCTACGTGCGGGCGCGCTGCCCTCACCCGCAAGGGTGGCGAAGTGGAGCCCCGATAACGTGCGAGCCCTGCTCAAGATCGGGTACCTGTCCGTCTACGGCGGCCAGAAGCCCTGCGACCCGGACCCGTCTACCCTCGCCGGAGTTATCGCGGGCCAGTCGGCCACGGTTCCGGTCGACCGCCCTCCATCGGCTTCTGTGCCGGCTGCGCCCGCGACTTCTTTCGACGAACCGCGTCCATCCGTCGCCATCAAGCGTCGGCAGCGCAGGGAGAAAGTTCTATGAAGAAATTCTGGGTTGCCCTCGTTCTGGCGGTGACTTGCTTCGTCGGCGTCGGTGTTGCTACCGGCGCTCCCGCCCGTTACCTGCAGGGGTCGACGATTCTCGACGGCTTCGTCGTCAAGACCGCACCGGACATCGAAGTTACCAGCGCGACGACCAACGCCGTGATCACCGCCGAGACCATCAACGGCAGCGTCACCGCGGCTGGCGTCGGCGCCGATGGTCTGGGCGCATCGATCGACTTCGAGCTCGAGACCGAGACCGCATCGACTGTCGACCCTGCCGGCAAGATCGCCGTGCTGTGGACCGACGCGACTGCGAACAGCACCGACTCGGACATGGTGTTCTCGATTCGCGCTGCTGACTCGACCCTGGCCGCGATGAAGCTGGCGAGCCCTGGCGTGCTCCAGGTCTACAGCGCGGGCACGGTGCCCACGTTCTCCGTCGCCACCCTGGCCGGAGAGCTCGGCGTCGAAGGCGACATCGAGTGCGACGCCAACGTTGACATCGCCGGCACCCTGACCGTCGGCGGTGCGATGACGTTTGCCTCGGCCGAGACGATCAACATCGACAACGCCACCAACAACGCCAGCATGACCGGAATCACGCTCAACCGCAGCGTGACCTCGACCGCGGCCGGCGCTGACTCGCTGGCGACCGCGATCTCGATCGGTCTGGAGACCGAGACCAACGCCACTGTCGACGAGGCGGGCCTGCTGACCTGGACCTGGCTCGACGCCACCGCCAGCAGCACCGACAGCAAGCTCGACGTGGGCGTCCGCATTGCCGACACCACGACCAGCATCCTGACCGTGACCAGCCCCGGCGTCGTGCAGGTGCATGACGGCAGCGTGCCCAGCTTCTCGGTCGCGACCAGCGCCGGTTCGCC
>JBAZRQ010000578.1:0-2579 GCA_041662925.1 Nocardioides sp.
GATCGTCGCCTCCGAGGACGCGAAGTTCTCCGACCCGGTGATCACCATGGGCATCGGCGGCGTCGAGTACCACGGCCACACCTGGGAGCTGGGCGCGCGCCTGGCCAAGGAGATCCTGTTCACCGCCCGCTCGATCTCCGCCGCCGAGGCGAAGTCCGTCGGCATGGTCAACCAGGTCGTCCCGCGAGAGGACCTCGACTCGGCAACGCGCGAGCTGGCCCTGACGATCGCGAAGCAGGACGCGTTCGCCCTGCGGATGGCCAAGCGTGCGGTCAACCACACCCTGGACGTGCAGGGCTTCACCACGGCTGTCCAGGCGGTCTTCGACCAGCACTCGCTGGCCCACGGCAACGCGCTGAGCGTCGGTGGCTGGCCGGTCATGGTCGACCTGGAGAAGATGAAGGCGGCCCAGGCTGCGCGCGAGGCGAAGAAGGGCTAGTCGGCCGCCCAGAACCTGTTCAGCGCGGCAACGGTCTCGGAACGGGCAGAGAGAAACGGTGAGTGATCACTGTCGATCGTGACCACGTCAGCAAGGCGTAGCTGCCGTTGGAACGCCCGTTGCTGGTCGATGGCCAGCGCGTTGTCGCGCAGGCACTCGATGTAGGTCAGTGGCATTGAGCCCATGCCTTGCTCGGTGGCAACCACGCGCGAGCGGGCGATGGGTCGTATCGGCTGGGGAACAAGCCACGCGGCTGCGTCGACAGCCACGGCTGCGGAGCAGGTGTTGTAGAAGACGTCGACTGCTCGGCCCGTCCTGAACCTCATGGTTCCCTTGAGCGCGCTCGGCACCACTGCGCGCTTCATGGCATCCGTGACGACCATGTGCAGCACGGTGCTCCCGGTGGGCGCGGCCACGGCTGCGCTGATGAAGGTCACCCCGGAGAATGCGCTCGGGTCGGCCTCGACGGCCCCACAGACGACGTGGCCGCCCATCGAGTGCCCGACCACCACGGGTCGACCGGAGGGCGTCGCTCGGGCGGCCCGGACAACTGCCTCGGTGTAGTCCGACCAGCGCACGGACCAACGGCGACCGCTGCGCGCCTCGTGACCCGGCAGAGTCACGACCGCTGGGTTCCACTCGTCGGCTCGCAGGTCGTCCATGAGCGCATCCCAGCACCGGCCGCTGTGAAACGAACCATGTACCAGCAGGATGTCGCGGGTCATCAGAGCCCCTTCGTCGGTTTCATCGCCCGGGGTTGGTCACCACAGGGTCGTGGTGGCGCCGCCATCGACCAGCAGGTCGGTTCCCGTGACGAAGGACGCCGCCTCGCCGAGGAGGAATGCGACAGCCTCGGCGATCTCCTCGGGAGACGCCGTACGTCCCAGTGGGCTCTCGCTGACCAGGCTTCGGACCAGGGCTGCGTCGGGGCCGGCGGCCTCGCTCCGGCCCATCTCGGTGTCGACGACGCCAGGACTGACGCTGTTGATGCGTGCTCCGCGTTCCGCCCAGGGTCCGGCAGCGGCCCGGACCCGAAGCTGATTGCCGCGCTTGGCGAGGCCGTAGGCGGTCTGGGTGCTGTCCAGGTTCGTGAACAGGTCGAGGCCGGCCAGGTCTTCTGGCGCTGATGTCGCGAGCGCGGTCTCGTGCGGGCGGGTCAGGCCGGACGCGAAGATCGTGCCCGCCATGCTGGCGACGACGACGCCGGCTCCGCCAGAGGCGACGACCGCGCCGAGCTCTTCGAGGAACAGGGCGGTGCCAACGAGGTCGACGTCGACGATGGCTTCGACCGATGCCTGGACCGGGGACACACCGGCGGCGAGCACCACCGCGCTGACGGGGCCGATTGCGGCGGCGGACCGTGCGACCTCCGCAATCGACGCTCGACTGGTGATGTCGACCTGCAGGGCGACCGAGTCGCACGCGAGAGACCTCGCGACCGCCCTGGCCCGGTCGAGGTCGAAGTCGGCGACGACGACGGTCGTTCCTGGTCCGGCCAGTCGTGCCGCGACGGCAGCTCCGATGCCGCCTGCGCCGAAGACGGCGGCGACCCGTGGGGTCAGGTGCTCGGTCATGTGTTCCGTCTTCCGGTCGGTCGCGGGCAGGCGCCCGGAGGGTCCAGATGAGAATCTGCTTCTCGGCAAGTGTAAGTCCGGTTGCCGAAAATGGGCAGACGCCGATAATCTCGCCTCATGACGACCCTGGAGCAGGTGGGCGAAGCCCGGTTGATGATCGACGGCGAACTCCGGGGGAGCAGCTCGGGAGCCATGTTCGAGAACGTCAACCCGGCCACCGAGGAAGTCATCGGCGTCGTCGCCGACGCGACTGCGGCCGACATGGACGACGCCATCGCGGCTGCCCGGCGTGCTTTCGACGCCGAGGTCTGGTCGACCGATCTCGACCTTCGGCTCCGGTGCCTGCGACAGCTGCAGACGGCACTGGAGGAGGAGAAGGAGCTCCTCCGGGCCGAGCTGATCGCCGAGGTCGGCGCACCGATCGCTCTCACCTACGGTCCCCAGCTCGACGCGCCGCTCGCCGACTCCCTGGTGTGGCCGACCGAGCGCGCGGCCGACTACCCCTGGGAGCGGCGGATCGCCGACGGACGCGCGTTCGGCCGGTCCAAGCGAATCGTCACGAAGGT
>JBAZRQ010000579.1:0-2577 GCA_041662925.1 Nocardioides sp.
CGCGCACCGTTCACGCTCATCGAGAGGCTCCACATGCGGTTCAACCCGAAGGCCAGGCTCGACACGCGACGCACTCGCGACGCTGGGCGCGGAGCCGGTGGCGGTGGCGGCGGGTCTCGGCTGCCCATCCCGGGCGGCGTCGGCGGTGGCAGCATCGGCGGCGTCATCCTGCTCGTGGTGCTGTTCCTGGTCGGCAACTGGTTGGGCATCGACCTCACCGGTGGTGGCGGCGGCGGGGGTGGGGCCGGAAGTGGGGCCCTCGACTCCTCGCGGTTCTCCGACACCGGCCGCTACACCAAGTGCAAGACCGGCGAGGACGCCAACAACGACCCCGACTGCGCACGCGTCGCGGTCGAGAACTCGCTCTTCGACTACTGGACCGACGAGCTCGGCAACGACTTCCGGCCACAGGAGGCGCTGGTGACGTTCAGCGGCGCCGTCAACACGGGCTGTGGGCAGGCCACGTCCGACGTCGGGCCGTTCTACTGCCCCGGCGACAACACGATCTACCTCGACTCCACGTTCTTCGACCAGGTGCTCGAGGACCAGCTCGGCGGTCCTGACGGCGGGTTCGTCGAGGCCTACGTGCTGGCCCACGAGTACGGCCACCACCTCCAGAACCTCATGGGCACGATGGGCAAGGTCCGCAGCCAGCAGGGGCCACAGAGCGACGCGGTCAAGCTCGAGCTCCAGGCCGACTGCTACGCCGGCATGTGGACCAAGGCCGCCACCGAGACCGAGGACGCCGACGGCAACGTGCTCTTCGCCGAGCTCACCCAGCAGGACATCGACCTCGCCCTCGAGGCCGCCGCGTCCGTGGGTGACGACCGGATCCAGAGCAAGACCCAGGGCCAGGTCACCGAGGAGTCCTGGACCCACGGCTCCGCCGCGCAGCGCAAGCGCTGGTTCTCGGTCGGCCTCGACGAGGGCTCGCTCGACGCCTGCGACACCTTCGACGGGCGCCAGGTCTGAGCTCACCCTTCGAGCAGCGCCTCGATGGCGGGGAACTGGCGCTGCAGGGCGCGCAGGTGGGGGGCGACGGCGGGGTGTCGGTACTTGCCGGCGAGGGCGCCCTCTCCCCCGGCGACGCGCGACAGCGCCCACTCGGCGCGGGTCAGGGCGGTGTAGACACCGGTGATCCGGGCGCCGAGCAGCACCTCCTCACGCGACGCCGTACCTTCGGGCAGGCCCAGCAGGTAGGCGTCGAGGAGCGGTTCGAACTCCTCCCGGGAGGTCAGGGCGAGCAGCCCCAGGTCGGCGCCGACCGGCCCCGTCCCGAGCATCGCCCAGTCGACCGCCAGTACGTCGTCGCCGTCGCGGCCCGGGAGGTTGGCGAGGGTCGGGTCGCCGTGCTGCGGCACGTGCGGCAGCGCCTCGCTGCGCCCGAGCATGGTGGTACGCCGGGCCCAGAGGTGGTCGGCCACGTCGGCGACCGTCGTCCGGGCCAGGGTGGGCCAGCCACCGCGGCGCTCGACTCGCAGCAGGCGGGCCCGCAGCTGGTCGCGGGCCAGCCAGCTCAGGGTGGGGAGGTCGCTGCCGGCGAAGCGCCCGAGGGCCACCGCCACGAAGAGCCCGCTGACCGCGGCGTCCTCCACCCACTCGCGGGTGATCGTGATCCCGTCGGGGTCCTCCTCGACCGCCGCGGGCGGACACCGGAGCCCCGGGGTGGCCAGGGTGAGCCCGCAGTCGAGCACGTCGGCCTCGCGGCGCCAGAAGGCGAAGTGCCGCGGGTCGCTCAGCTCCCGGGGGTCGCCCTCGGTGGGGCGGGCGAGCCGCTTGACCACCATCGGGTTGCCACCCAGGGAGGTACGCCACACACCGACCGTGGACGTGCCGGTGCCGCCGGGGACCGGGTGCCACCCTGGCTCGGGCTGCCACATGACGCGGACGCTACGCGATGTCACGCCTGCGGAACGCGAACGCGCCGAGAGCGGTCAGCGCCACCGCCACGCCCAGAAGCGTCAGGAACGGGGCGATCCGGAAGGTTTCGGCGGGGGCCAGCGCGAGGTGCTCGAACGGCGAGAGCCACCTCACCCACTCCGGGAACCGCAACACCTCGCCGAACATCAGCACCACCAGGGCGAACCCCAGCAGCGCCCAGCCGGCGACCTGCAGGCGCGGGAACACGCCGTACATGAACACGACGAAGCCGAGGACGACGAGCACCGGGGCGACCTGGGCGAGCATCGGCAGCGCGAACCGCTGGAACCCGCCGCCGTCCCCGGTGGCCATCGCGTAGCCCAGCGCGATCCCGAGGCCGGCGGATCCGATCACCACGAGCGTGCCGAGCAGGCAGACGGCGAGCTGGCCCGCCAGCCACCGCAGCCGGGTCAGGCCGGTCGCGAGCATCATCTCCGCGTAGCCCGCCTCCTCCTGGCTGCGCGGGCGCGAGACCGACGACAGCGTGTAGGCGGTGGCGATCAGGGCCATCAGCACCAGCGAGACCGCGAAGAAGCCGTCGACCAGGTCCTCGGCGCCGGCGGCGAACATGTCCCGGGTGAGGTCGGAGTCGCCGAGCAGGTCACCGGCCTCGTCGCCGATCGAGCCGTAGGCGAGACCGCCCAGCAGCATCCCCGC
>JBAZRQ010000580.1:0-2574 GCA_041662925.1 Nocardioides sp.
CACCGAGTCGGCCAGCGCCGTGAGGAACTCGTCGACGTGCGGCAGCGTGGCGGCGCTGACCGAGAGGTGGATGTTGGGGGGTAGGTCGCCGTAGCTGAGCTGCGGCTGGACGTACCAGTCCCGCACGGCCATCTCGTCGCACAGCGTGAACGGGTCGCACGACTCGTCGGTCGTCAGTGCCACCAGCGTGGAGTCGGGCCGGGCCACGAGGCGCAGGCCGGAGATCCCCTCGACCCCGTCGGCGATCCGCTCGGTGGCCTCGAACGCCTCGAGCGCGAGCCTCTCGTAGCCCGCGTCGCCGAGCGTCTGCACGACCGCCCACGCCCCGGCAGTCGGGCCGCCGGAGCGGGTGGACTGCATGGTGGAGTTGAGCATCGTGTAGCCCGGCCACGCAGCGGAGGCGAAGAACTGCGGCTTGCGCAGGGCCGACGTGCGGTGCAGCAGCAACGAGGAGCCCTTCGGGGCGTAGCCGTACTTGTGCAGGTCGACCGAGACCGACGTGACGCCGTCGACCGCGAACGTCCACGGCTGGACCGAGCGGCCCAGCCGCGCGCCGTAGGGAAGCACCCAGCCCCCGATGCAGGCGTCGACGTGGCAGCGCACGCCGCGCGCGGCCGCCGCCGCCGCGATCTCGGCGACCGGGTCGACCACGCCGTGCGCGTACGACGGCGCGCTGGCCACGACCAGCACGGTGGTGTCGTCGATGGCCGCCGCCATCGCGGCGGGGTCGGCGCGGAGGTCCGGGCCGCAGGGCACGACCACGGCGCGTACGCCGAAGTAGTGCGCGGCCTTGTGGAAGGCCGAGTGCGCGGACGACGGGATCACCATCGAGGGGCCGGTGATCTCGGGGTGCGCGTCGCGCGCGGTCTGCACGGCGAGCAGCACCGACTCGGTGCCGCCCGAGGTCACCGAGCCCACCACCGTGCCCGGCGCGTCGAGCAGCCGCGCGGCGAACGCGACCAGGTCGTTCTCCATCTGCAGCAGGCTCGGGAACGCGGTCGGGTCGAGGCCGTTGGACCCGGCGAACGCCGCCACGGCGTCGCGCCCGACCTGGTCGACCTCGGCCAGGCCCGAGTCGTAGACGTAGGCCAGGGTGCGGCCGCCGTGCACGGGCACGTCGCCCTGGCGCATCACGGCGAGCCGGGCCAAGACATCGGTGGGGTGGGTCATGCGTCGACCTCCGAGGCGTCGAGGGAGTAGCGGCTCAGCCACCACAGGCTGAGCAGGGTGAGGGCCGCCGGGAGCACGGAGAAGCCGAGCACGATGGCGGTGAGTGCGGAGTCCGGCTGGGCGACGTCGCCGGTGGTGCTGGAGCGGTAGTCGCCGAGGGCGAGCACCAGCGCGAAGACGCCCGGGCCGAGGGCCAGACCGAGGGTCTCCCCGGCGGTCCAGACCCCGGTGTAGACGCCGGCTCGGTTGGTGCCGGTACGCCGTGCGTCGACGGCCGCCGCGTCGGGCAGCATCGCCATCGGGAACACCTGGCACCCGGCGTACCCCACCCCGACCAGACCGGTGGCGAGGAAGACCACGGCCGCGGGCGCCGACTGCGCCACGACCGCGAGCATCGCGCCGCAGGCGAGGATCAGCGACGAGGCGACGTAGCCCTTCTTCTTGCCCACCCGCTCGCCGATCGCCGACCAGGCCGGGGTCAGCAGCAGCGCCGGCCCCACGAAGCAGACGAAGAGGATGGTCGCGGCGCCCTCGCTGCCGAGCACGTCCTCGGCGAGGTAGACGACGCCGGCGAGCATGCAGCCGGTCGCGAGCGCCTGGATCACGAACGTCGTCAGCAGGTGCCGGAAGTCGCGTGCGGTGGCCACGATCCGCAGCTGGTCGCGCAGCGAGCCGGGACCCGCCGCGACCGCCCCGATCGGCGCCTGGCGGGTGCCGACGTAGGAGCTGATGACCCCGGTCGCGATGATCAGCGCCATCACGACGCCCATCACGCGGTAGCCGTCCCGACCCCCGACGGCGTCGCGGATCACCGGCGCGGTCGCGCCCGCGAGCATGATCGTGAAGGCCAGGATCGCGACCCGCCAGGTCATCAACCGGGTGCGTTCGTCGTAGGACGTGGTCATCTCGGCCGGCATCGCGACGTAGGGCACCTGGAAGAACGCGTAGGCCGTGGCGCAGGCCAGGAACGCGACCAGCACCCACGCCGCCTCGGCGACCCTGGAGCCCAGCTCCGGCGCGGCGAAGATCAGGGCGAACGCCACGGACAGCGTGAGCCCGGCGCGCAGCAGCCACGGGCGGCGCGGGCCGCGGGGGTCGACGGTCCGGTCGCTGATCCGCCCGGCGATCGGGTTGAGGATGACGTCCCAGGCCTTCGGCAGGAACACGATGAAGCCGGCGACGACCGCGGCGATGCCGAGGCTGTCGGTGAGGTAGGGCAGCAGCATCAGGCCGGGCACCGTGCCGAACGCGCCGGTGGCCACCGATCCCGAGCCGTACCCGATCCGGACGCCGCGGGGCAGGACGGCGGTCGTCGACGCGGGGGTGGTGGGCATCCCCGCACCTTAGTGACGAACCGCCGCCCTGGGGGCCGGATCAGCCGCTCAAATGCCGCAGCTGGGGGCG
>JBAZRQ010000581.1:0-2573 GCA_041662925.1 Nocardioides sp.
TCGGTGGTGGTCCTGCGTCGTACCCACCGCTCCCGCCGGGCCACCGGCGTCGAGGCGCTGCCCGAGGACGTGCACGGCCTGCGCCAGGAGGTCGCCGCGCTCAAGGCCGAGTCGCGCGACGCGCTGCGCCAGCTCGCGGTGGTGAGGTACGACGCGTTCGGCGACATGGGCGGGCACCTGTCCTGGTCGCTGGCGCTGCTCGACGACGGCGGCAACGGCGTCGTCATCACCTCGATCCACGGCCGCAGCGAGGCCCGGACCTACGCCAAGAACGTCGCCGGCTGGACCTGCGAGCAGCAGCTGTCGCCGGAGGAGGAGGAGGCGATCGAGCACGCCCGGCCGTAGCGACGTCGCGGTCCCCGGTCAGGCCGGGTGTTCGCACCCCTGACCCGGGCTTCCCCGTCCGCGCGCCACGGCCACCGGCGTCCTACGGCGCCGTGACGAACCGCTGCAGCAGGTCGATCCACCGCTCGGTCTGGGCGTGGCTGAGCGGCCCGAGCCGGCGGTCCATCGCCCCGGCCGCGAGCGAGTGCGCCTGCTCGAGCACCGAGGCGGCCTCGGGCAGCAGGTGGAGGACTTGGGTGCGTCGGTCGCTCTCGAGGCGCCGTCGCTCGACCAGGCCGCGGCGCTCCAGGTCGTCGACCATCTGCACGATGCTGGCGCCACTGACGCCCAGGCTCCGGGCGAGCTCCGCCTGCGGCGCGGGACCCAGCGCCGTCAGGGCGGCGAGCACACCGAAGTGCCGCGGCTCGATGCGCAGCGGCTCCAGGGCGGCGGCGAAGTCGCGGTGCATCCGGAAGTGCAACCGGGTGATCATGAAGCCGATGCTCTCGAGCAGGGGCTCAGGGGTGTCGGGCGCCAGCTCCGGCCGGACGACCGAGAGCAGCAGCCGGCGGAACTCCTCCCGCTCCTCCAGGCTGAAGCCGGCGGTGATGGAGTCCTCGAGGTCCTCGGCGTGCCGGCGCCAGGTGCGGGCGGCCGCGGCGCCCTCCGGGGTCCTGGTCAGCGCGTAGGAGCGCCGGTCCTCAGGGTTCCTGACGCGTACGACGAGCCCCAGCTCGGCCAGGTCGGCGGCGACCTTCACCATCGTCGTCCGGCTGACGCTGACCATCGTGGCCAGGGCCTGCTGGGACTTCGTGACCCCGCCGGCGAGCGCGAGCAGCACGGCGTACGCATGGATGTCGACGCCCTCGGGGAGCACCTCGCCCAGCGCCACGGTGACCCGGGCCTGGGCCCGCCAGACCAGGTGGCCGGGCATCCGGGCGAGCGCCGGCAGCAGCTCGCGGCCCGGGCCGCCGGCCGCCGGGTCGATCGCGGGTGTTCCCACCGAATGCTCCTCAAATTAATCGTTAGGTACTTGACGGATGCTGGGTCCTGAGTATGGTACCGGAGGTAATCGTTAAGTGAATGATCATTTCGTCGTTGACGATCAACGGCACGACCAAGGACGGGACCTCATGGCTGACCACACCGCCGCACCCGACACCTCCGCACCCGACACCTCCGCACCGGGCCCCACCAGGTCCGACACCAGGTGGTGGACCCTGGTCGCGGTGTGCACGGGTGTCTTCATGCTGCTGCTCGACATCACGATCGTGAACGTCGCGCTGCCCGACATCCAGAGCCAGCTCGACGCCTCCCTGGCCGACCTGCAGTGGGTGATCGACGCGTACGCCCTGAGCCTGGCGGCCCTCCTGCTCACCGCCGGCTCGCTCGCCGACCTGTACGGGCGCCGCAAGGTGTTCGTGATCGGGACCGCCCTCTTCACGCTCGGCTCGTTCCTCTGCGGCCTCGCCCAGGACGTCACGTTCCTGTCGGTGGCCCGCGCCTTCCAGGGCATCGGGGGTGCGGCGATGTTCGCCACCGCCCTCGCGCTGCTGTCGACGGCCTTCACCGGCAAGGACCGCGGCACAGCCTTCGGCATCTTCGGGGCCACCACCGGGGTCGCGGTCGCCATCGGGCCGGTGCTCGGCGGCGTGCTGACCAGCGGGCTCTCGTGGCGCTGGATCTTCTGGGTGAACCTGCCGATCTGCGTCGTGGCCATCGCCGTCGCGATGGTCAAGGTCCGCGAGTCGCACGACCCGCGGGCCGGACGCCCGGACTGGGTGGGGTTCGCGACGTTCAGCGGCGGTCTCGGGCTCCTGGTCCTGGGCCTGATCCGCTCCGGTGCCGACGGCTGGGGAGCGGACCTGGTGCGCAACAGCCTGATCGGTGCCGTGGTCCTGCTGGTCGCCTTCGTCGTCAGCCAGGTCGTGCAGCGTGACCCGATGTTCGACCTCGGGCTGCTGCGCAAGCCGACCTTCACCGGTGGGCTGGTCGCGGCGTTCGGCGTGTCCGCGACGATCTTCTCGCTGCTGACCTACCTGGTGATCTACGTGCAGAACGTGCTCGGCTACTCGGCCGTCGGGGCAGGAGTCCGCTTCCTGTTCCTGTCCGGAGCGGCGTTCGTCTCCGCCTCGCTGGCCGGCCGCCTGGTCGAGCACATCCCGGCGCGGTGGCTGATCGGGCCAGGCTTCCTGGTCCTCGGCTTCGGGCTGCTGCTGGTGATCGGCATCGACCCCACCGACAGCTGG
>JBAZRQ010000582.1:0-2570 GCA_041662925.1 Nocardioides sp.
GTAGGCCGCGTGGCGGGCGCCGGCGCGCGCGGCGAGGCGCCCGCGCCAGGCCAGCGTGGAGTGCTCGGAGAGGGCGGCGCGGCGCAACCGCACCGAGTGCTCCTCGCGGCGCAGCGGGTCGTCGAGGTCGACCGATGCCGTGAGCGCGGCGGTGACGGCGTCGCCGAGGGCGGCCCGGGTCCCGGCCGGCGCCGGGTCCGCGACCAGCGGGACGCCGCTCATCGCCAGCCCGGCGACCGTGCGCGGGTCGGCGGGCCAGGTGACCCGCACCCCCTGGCGCTCACGTAGCTCGCGGACCAGGCCGGACGTGAGCGGCCGGGCCGGGTCGAGGTCGGCGACGCCAGCCGACCAGTCCGGGCGGAAGCCGTGGGGGTTGAAGACCGCCTCGTCGAGAGGACCGACCTGCAGGTCGCCGGTCTCGGCCACGACCACCGGCCCGCGCCCCAGCACCGGAGACTCCGCGAGCGCGGCCTCCGCGTCGCCCCCGACCCAGACCCCCGCGGGCGTCTTCGCTTCGGCGTCGTACGACGTGGCGGCGGTGACGTCGGCGGGCGGCACGAAGGCCCCGGGTGCGAGCGCGGTGAACACCCCGTCGTTGCCCGCCGTGACCGGCAGTGCGCTGGCGCGCGCGAGCGCGGCGAGCACCTCGTGGGTCGGCACGCGCGAGGAGAACCGGGCGATGGTGACCGCGCCGCCGAACGGGGTGGTGCGGGCGTCGAGGCCGGCGAGGCTCGCCCAGCCGGGCCGGGCCACGAGCGGGACGACGCCGTCGGACTCCTCGAGCAGCAGCGCGACCACGCGCGACCACGGCTGCTGCCCCAGCCGGGTGACCAGGCGGCGCAGGGCGGCCGGGTCGCGGGCGATCACCAGGGTGGAGACCGGCCGCTCGACCGGCTCGACCGAGTCGGCGTCCGCGGTGAGCACCAGGACCGGGCCCTTGAGGTCGGCCGCGGTGCGTTCGACCAGGTCCGCGAAGGCAGGGTCGGCGGCGGGCATGGTGCGCCTAGTCTCGCACCGGCCGCCGCCGGGCAGGTCGGTCAGTCAGCGGCGGGCTGCGCGGCGATCATGTCGGCGTACCACTGGAAGCTGCGCTTCGGCGTCCGGACCTGGGTGTCGTAGTCGATGTGCACCAGGCCGAACCGCTTGGTGAGCCCCTCGGACCACTCGAAGTTGTCCATCAGTGACCACGTGTAGTAGCCGCGGACGTCGACGCCGCGCTCGATGGCGGTCGCGACTGCCCGGAGGTGGGCGTCGAGGTAGTCGATGCGCGGCTGGTCGTCGACGACACCGTGCTCGTCGGGGCCCATGTTGTAGGCGCACCCGGACTCGGTGATCATGATCGGCGGCAGCGCGGCGCGGAACCGGGCGCGGAACATGATCAGCCACTCCCGCAGCGCGTCGGGCACGATCGGCCAGCCGAAGTCGGTGGTGGGGTAGCCGACCAGCTCGCGGAACTCGAACGGCATCTCGGCGTCCTCGGGGGCCGCGCCGATCCGCATCGGGTTGTAGTAGTTGACGCCGTAGAAGTCGAGCGGCTGCCGGATCGTGGCCAGGTCGCCGTCCTGGATGACGTCCTCGAGCAGCGGCTGCAGGTCGACCGGGTAGCGCCCGAGCAGCATCGGCTCGAGGAACATGCCGTTCCACATGGCGTCGAAGAGCTTGGTGGCGCCGACGTCGGCCGCGTCGTCGCTGGCCGGCCACATCGGGGCGTGGTTGTTGGCGCAGCCGACGCTGGTGGCGCCCGCGGCCCGCAGCGCGATGGCCGCCCGGCCGTGCGCGACGTTGAGGTGGTGGGCCACCGGCAGGCCGTCGAACATCAAGGACTTGCCGGGCGCGTGGAACCCGATGCTGTAGCCCATCATCGAGACCACGTTGGGCTCGTTGACGGGGATCCAGTGCTCGACCCGGTCGGCGAAGCGCTCACCGACGATGGCGGCGTACTCGGCGAACCGGTCGATCGTCGACCGGTTGAGCCAGCCGCCGTCGTCCTCGAGCGCCTGCGGCAGGTCCCAGTGGTAGAGCGTCGCCATCGGCTGGACGTCGTGCGCGAGCAGCGAGTCGATCAGCCGGTCGTAGAAGTCCAGCCCCTTCGCGTTGGGCGCACCGGAGCCGGTCGGCTGGATCCGGGGCCACGAGATCGAGAACCGGTAGCCGCGGGTCCCGAGCCGCTGCATCAGGGCGACGTCCTCCTCGTACCGGTGGTAGTGGTCGCAGGCCACGTCGCCGGTGGAGCCGTCGATGATCTTGCCGGGGGTGTGCGCGAACGTGTCCCAGATGCTCGGGCCCTTGCCGTCCTCGGTCGCGGCACCCTCGATCTGGTACGACGCCGTGCTGGTCCCGAAACGGAAGCCGGGCGGGAGCTGTGGGTACGGCGAGTCAGGCACGGCACAATCATGCCCGTGACTGTGAATATCCGCCGGGGTTCGGCGCGCTTCGTCGATCGTGCTGCCGGGCGGGTGACCCACCATGCGTTCGCCTTCGGGTCCCACTACGACGCCGAGCACGTCTCCTTCGGTCCGCTGGTGTGCCACGACGACCACCTGCTCGGCTCCGGCCAGGGCTTCGACGAG
>JBAZRQ010000583.1:0-2568 GCA_041662925.1 Nocardioides sp.
GGGCGATCACGTCTGGGAGTTCTTCAAGGAACTTGGGTGGCGGCCGCACCAGATCCGCAACGACTACGACTTCAGGGCGTACGCCGTGGAGCGTTCCACGGAGCTCACGCCACTGACGAGCCTGCCCCCGGTCCGGTGCGATCTGGTCTTCATCAAGGACGACCTGGACGTCGGCTGAGCCAGCACCGTTCTCGGGTTGGCTCGCTCAGACCGTATGACGTGACCGTCTCGAGTTGAGGTGGTTGCGGGTCGGGGCCTCTCTCACGAATGTTCGTGGGTTACCGAGCAGGAGGCGCCTGCTCGGCCTATCCACAGTCGTAGGAGGCCCCGGTGATATCTGAGCGTACGAGTGTCGGTCTCGATGTGCACGCACGGTCGGTGGTGGCGACCGGCCTGGATTCGGTGACTGGCGAGGTGTTCAAACAGAAGCTGGTCCCGGCTGATGAGCAGGTGATCGGCTGGCTGCGGAGTCTGCCCGGCCCGGTGGCGGCAACCTACGAGGCTGGTCCGACCGGCTTCGGTCTCTATCGAGCGCTGACCGCGGCGGGCATCAGATGCGAGGTCGCCGCGCCTTCGAAGCTGACCCGACCTTCGGGCGATCGGGTCAAGACCGACGCCAAGGATGCTCTGCTGCTCGCGCAGCTGCTGCAGGTCGGGCAGATCGTGCCGGTTCGGGTGCCCACCGTGACCCAGGAGGCCGCGCGTGACCTGGTCCGTGCTCGCGAGGATGTTCGCGGCGATCTGCTGCGTGCCCGCCACCGGGTCTCCAAGCTGTTGCTGCGTCACGGTCACGTCTACTACGGCGGGAGGGCGTGGACCGGCTCCCATGAGGCGTGGTTACGGCGGATCCGTTTCGACCTGCCCGGCACTCGTGCCGCCTACGAGGCCGATCTCGAAGCGGTCGAGTTCGCCCTGGCACGCAGGGACCGGCTCGACGCCGCGATCGCGGCGATGGCCGCGGACAGCGAGTTCACCCCAACAGTGCGCAAGCTGTGTTGTCTGCGCGGTGTCTCGACGCTGACCGGGTTCGCGCTCGCGGTCGAGATCGGCGACTGGGAGCGGTTCACCGGTGCCAGCATCGGCGCCTACCTCGGACTCGTGCCCAGTGAGCACTCCAGTGGCCAGTCGCGCCGCCAGGGCGCCATCACCAAGGCCGGCAACAGCCACGTCCGCCGGCTGCTGGTCGAGGCCGCTTGGCACCACAAACCGCGCTACGTCGTCGGGAAGGTCCTCCAGGCCCGCTGGGACCAGGCTCCCCAAGCCGCTCGAGCCCGAGCCCATGCCGGGAACCAGCGACTCCACCAACGGTGGGTTTCCTACACCGCCCGGAAGAAGAAGCACACCGTGGCCACCACCGCGATCGCCCGCGAGCTGGCCGGCTGGTGCTGGTCCCTGGCCACGTTGCCCGACTAGCACTGCCGACTGAGCTTCTGGTCGAGGACCGCCGAGTCGTCGACAGCAACGTGCGGAGCCGACCCCCGACTGGACTGTGAGCCACGAACTCGTTCGTGACGCTCGACCTCAGATACCCAGCGGAGCGCTCCAGCCGAATCGCGGCACTGCGGTAACCAACCCGCGCATATCAGTCTGACCACGTGCGTCGACAGACCCGCTCGAAGCGACCCGGCACCCCGACCAGAAACCGAAGCGCCGCCACGACAACCAGCCGTGGCGGCGCTTCACCCTGCCCCTTGACAGGCGGAACCTACATATCAGTCCAGCCCGATGGAGAACGCTGACTCCAGATCGTGGCGCGAGTAGGTCCGGAACGCGATGTGCGTCTCCGTGCCGGTGACGCCGGGCACCTTGTTGAGGCGGTCCGCGACGACGTTCGCGACGTCCTCGTGGCTGCGCACCCGGACCAGGGCGATCAGGTCGATCTGCCCGGTGACGGAGTAGACCTCGCTCACGCCGTCGAGGGCGGCGATGGCCTCGGCCACCTCAGGGATCCGGGCGACGTCGGCCTTCACGAACACGATGGCGGTGATCATGGCCCGACCCTAACGAACCGGTTGGTGCACCGTCGCGAGGTCGCGCCGGTCGGCGAACGGCACCAGGGACTCGCGGGACTCGCGGACGGCGTCGTGGAGCGCGAGGTGTCGCGTGGCCCCGGCGATCGGACAGGTCCACTCGCCCTCGACGTCGATCAGGCGGATGCCGGGCGACTCCAGCCAACGCAGCACGCGCTCGGTCTCCTCGGCGGTGGCGGCGGGGACCGGGCCGGCGGCCGGGCAGACCGTCTCGGCCGAGGTGCGCAGGCCGGTCACGAAGGCGACAGCGTCAGCGCCGGCAGGGATGACGCCCGCGGCAGCCAGCCGTCCGAAGCGGACCACGTGGACCGCCCAGCGCCCGTCGTCCTCCCGGCGCGCCGCGACCACCTCGGGGCAGCGGGTCAGCGCCGAGAGCCGCTGGGTGCGGGCGGCCGCCCGGATGAACGCGGCGAGCCGGTCGCGGTGCACCCCCGCCTCCTCGAAGCGCTCGTCGGCCGCGAGCGCCGTCATCCGCACGTTGATCGCCTCGACGACCTCGTCGGGTCGGCGCAACAGCGTCTCGCGCAGCTGGCGCACC
>JBAZRQ010000584.1:0-2567 GCA_041662925.1 Nocardioides sp.
CGTGCGCCGCCAAAGCGTCCCGGGAGAGGCTCGCGGTCAAGGACGGCCGAAGGCCGCCGCGAAGCGGGCGGAGCTCCTTGACGGCGAGACCCGGGACGCTAAGCGCGCGGGCCCGCCGACCCGAGGAAGGCGGTCAGGCGTCGATCCAGTAGCGCCGCTGGCCCTTGCGGGAGTCCTCGTAGCGACCGCCGTTGCGCTCGATGGTGCGGCGGGAGGGTTCGTTGTCCTCGTGGCAGGTCACAAGCACCTGGTCGATGCCCAGCTCGGCCGCCCGCCGTACGGCGAGCGCCAGCGCGCGCGTCGCGTGCCCTTCGCGCCGCCGTGACGGTCGCACCGAGTAGCCGATGTGGCCGCCCTCCTCGAGCAGGAAGGCGTTGAGCCG
The DNA here is from genome assembly GCA_041662925.1 of Nocardioides sp. Classification (GTDB taxonomy): domain Bacteria; phylum Actinomycetota; class Actinomycetes; order Propionibacteriales; family Nocardioidaceae; genus Nocardioides. Next base: position 383 of record JBAZRQ010000584.1, read on the forward strand.
ATGCCGAAGGGCCAGGAAGCCCACCACGGCGGCAGGGTCACCGTCGGTGATCCAGTAGTAGTCGCAGTGCACACGGTCGTCCGGCAGCGCTCGGGTCGGGTCCGCGTAGGGCAACAGCTCGTGCACGGCCGCCCGGCAGCCGCGCTCGCCCAGGTCGTCCTGCCAGCCGGCGGGCAGGTGCCAGTCGCCGGAGCCGTCCATCCGCTCCTCACCGAAGTCGCGCACGCAGGCCGCCCAGCTCGCGTGGAGCCGAGGGTCGGGTAGGGCGAGGTCTGTCACGAGCCTCATTGCACCACCACCCCGAACTGGAACGTGTTCTACACTCCGCGGGTGACCGGCTACGTCAGGGACGACCTCACCCCCGAGGAGATCGAGCGCCAGCGCGACCTCTACGGCCCCTTCACCCAGGCGGTGCGCGAGCTGGTGGACGCGACCATCCGCACCACGGTCGACGACGACGAGATCCGGCGCGCCCAGGCCGACGTGGAGGCGATCGTGGCGCGGCTTCGCAGCAGCCAGCTCGATGGGCCGTACGGCGTGCGGTTCGGCGGCGAGGGGCGGGGCCGGCCGTGGGGCAACACCGTGGTCGGGGTGCGCAACGCCGCCGCACCGCCGCTGGTGATCCACCACGACGACGAGGGCCACGCGTGGTCGGACTTCCACCTCGGGGCGGCGTACGAGGGGCCGCCCAACCTGGTGCACGGTGGAGTGTCGTCGATGATCCTCGACCAGATGCTCGGCGAGGCCGCCGGCGCCGGGGGCAAGCCGGGCATGACCGGGACGCTCACGCTGCGCTACCGCCAGGGCACCCCGCTCGGCGACCTGCGGGCCGAGGCCTGGATCGACCGCAGCGAAGGCATCAAGACCTGGGCCAAGGGCCACATCATCGGACCCGACGGAGTGACCGTCGAGGCAGAGGGCCTGTTCATCCTGCCCAAGTGGGCCCGCGAGGCAATCGCCAAGCATGACCCCGAGAAGCCGACCCCGAAGTACTTCGAGTAACTGATCAGCCGGGGTCAGCCGGGGTGCTTCACGCCGCGGGCACCGGAGTCGGTGAGCCGCGCCTCCTCGAGCGCCCGCATCTCGAGCTCGTGGCGCCGGCTCTCCTCGACGAGCTCGCGCGCGGCGTCGTACGCCCCGGGCGCCGACACCAGGTCGGTGGCGCCGTGCTTGAGCCGGGCGAGCGCGCTGCGGGCGAAGATCTGCTGCTCGGTGGTGGTGCTCGGAGCGACCCCGGCCGAGGAACGAGATGAACCAGTGGAGCACCGCGGTGACGCGGCTCTTGAAGCCGGTGATGTAGACGAGGTGCACCGCGAGCCACATCAGCCAGGCGATCACGCCGGTGAGCCGGAGCCGACCCACCATCGCCACGGCGCGGAAGCGGCTGATGATCGCCATCGAGCCCTTGTCGTGGTACTTGAACGGCGCCTGGGCGGGCTTGCCCTTGAGCCGGTTGTCGATCTCCTTGGCGGCGTACTTGGCGCCCTGGATCGCCACCTGGGCGACCCCCGGCAGGTTGTCGAGGGCGACCATGTCGCCCACCACGAACACCTCGGGGTGGCCGGGCAGCGTGAGGTCCGGGTTGACCCCGATCCGGCCGGCGCGGTCGAGCGGGGCCCCGCTCTGCTCGGCGAGGGTCCGACCCAGCGAGCTGGCCTGGACCCCGGCAGCCCAGATCTTGGTGACCGTGTTGATCCGGTCGACGCGGCCGTCCTTGTACTTCACCTCGAGCCCGCGCTCGTCGACATCGGTGACCATCGCCCCGAGCTGGACCTCGACCCCGAGCTTCTCCAGCTCGCGGGCCGTCCAGGTGCCGAGCTTGGCACCGAACGGCGGCAGCACCTGCGGGGCCGCGTCGAGGAGCACGACGCGGGCGGTGCGGGTGTTGATCGCGCGGAAGTCGCGCTTGAGCGTGCGGTGGGCGAGCTCGGCGATCTGGCCGGCCATCTCGACCCCGGTGGGGCCGGCGCCCACGACCACGAACGTCAGCAGGTGGTCGACGTTGTCGCCGCGCTTGGCGCCGAGCTCGGCCATCTCGAACGCGCCGAAGATCCGGCCGCGCAGCTCGAGAGCGTCATCGATGCTCTTCATGCCCGGGGCGAACTCGGCGAAGTGGTCGTTGCCGAAGTAGGACTGCCCCGCGCCGGCGGCGACGATCAGCGAGTCGTAGGGCTGGACGCTCGCG
>JBAZRQ010000585.1:0-2557 GCA_041662925.1 Nocardioides sp.
GCCACCATGCAGTACGTCTTCCCGTCCAAGCAGCAGCTGCTCCGGGTGGTGATCGAGGATGTCGTCGAGGAGATCTCTCAGGTCCTTGCGGCGGCCGGCACCACGGACCGAGGGCTCGACCACGCGGTCCGCCAGGGGCTCCGGACCTTCTGGAGCCAGCTGGTCGCAGGCGGAGGCGAGCTGCAGCTGCTGCAGTACGAGCTCACCACCTACGCCCTGAGGACCGCCGGACACGAGGACCTCGCCCGACACCAGTACGAGCGCTACGAAGCGGTCGTGGCCGACTGGTGCCGGCAGGCTGCCGAAGCAGCCGACGAGACCTCGGCGGTGCCGTTCGACCGGCTGGCCAGTCTCCTCGTCGCCGGCGTCGACGGCCTGATCCTGCAGCACCTCTGCAACCCCGACGAAGTCCGCTCCCTGGATCGGCTGGCCGGCCTCGCCGACATGATCCTGCTGCTCGCCGATGTCCGCCCGATCTCGAAGGCGTAGCGACGAGCGGGTCAGCCCTCGGCCGCGGTCGGGTGCTCCTGCGCCGTGTCGTCGGCGATGAAGTCGCGGAGCACGCGCGCGAAACGGTCCGGGTCGTCGAGGTGCGGGAAGTGACCCGCGCCCTCGAACAGCTCGACGCGGCAGTCAGGGATCGCGCGCTGTGCGCTGAGCGCATGCCAGGCCGGGATCATCCGGTCCTTGGAGCCCCACACGAGCATGGTCGGGACCGGCAGCACGCCCTCCAGGTGGTCATGGGCGCTGATGCTCTGGCCGCCGATGTCGATGACGGCACGGGTGGTGGCGAGGAAGGCGCGTCGGCTCTCGCGGTCCCCGAGCGTGCGGAACCCGTGCCAGATCGCGCCGATGTCCGCGCCGGGTCGCCAGCCGACCTTCGACACGCCGCGGCCCAGGGCCTCGACCCGGGAGAGGACGGGTTGGGAGGCGACCACGCTGAGCACCTGCGCGGCGCCGGGCAGGGTCGCGGAGCGCAGGACCAGGTTGACCTCACGTCCCAGTCCGCCACTGGCGACCAGCACGAGGCGATCGACCCGTTCGGGGAACAGGTAGTAGAACTGCATCGCGATGCCACCGCCGAGCGAGTGCCCGACGAGGGTGACCCGTTCGATCCCGAGATGATCGAGGAGGTCGCGCATGGCTGCGGCATGCGCGCTGAGCGAGTAGTCCCCCAGCGGCTTCGCCGAGTCGCCGTGCCCGAAGAGGTCGGGCACGAGCACCCGGTGGTCCTCGTCCATCTTGTCGACGAGGTGGGTCCACTGCCGTTGCGACCCCAGGATCCCGTGGATGAAGAGCACGACCGAGCCGGAGCCGCTGTCGACGTAGGAGAGCTCGTGGCCATGGAGCACGACCTTGTGTGGAGCCATGTGCGCCATGGTGGTCATCCTTGTGATGGTCTCGAGACCGGACTTCCAGAGTATCGCTGCAAGTCGGCGCTCACATGTCAGGCTGACCCCATGAACGCACCCGTACGCCGTGTCCACCGCCTCCGCATCGGTGCGGCCGTCTCGCTCGTGGCGCTGATGGTGTCGATTTCGGCCTGCTCCGACGACGGCGGCGGCGGTTCCGACGAGACGCCCGAGGAGGTGCTGGCGGCGGCCAAGGAAGCCCTCGACGACACCAGCGGGGTGACGCTGTCGCTCACCACCGACGAGCTTCCCGAAGAGGTCGACGGCGTCCTCGAGGCGAAGGGCGTCGCCACGCACGCACCAGCCTTCGACGGCGACCTGGTCGTGGTGGTCAACGGGCTGGACGTGGACGTCCCCGTGGTCTCGGTCGACGGCAAGGTCTACGCCAAGCTGCCGTTCACCGTCTCCTTCGCCGAGGTGAACCCCGCGGACTACGGCGCCCCGGACCCGGCCCAGCTGATGGACCCGGACACCGGCCTGTCGGGGTGGCTCGCCGAGGCGACCGGCATCGAGGAGGGCGACCGGGTCCGCGACGGCCAGATCGTGCTGAGCTCCTACAGCGGCTCGCTGCCCGGAGACGTGGTCGACGCGTCGATCCCGAGCGCCGACGCGGACGCCGACTTCCCGGTCACGTTCCAGATCGACGAGGACGGTCGACTCCGGTCCGTGGAGATCTCCGGCCCGTTCTACGGCGCGAAGGGCACCGTCGACTACACCGTCAGCGTGGACGACTACGGGACTGAACAGGACATCACGAAGCCGTGACCGCGCCCGACGCCCAGCGCCAGGTCGTCGACCCGCGCGGCCGGCTGCTGCTCGGCCTGGCCGCGGTCGCGGTGGGGTTCGCGGCGGCGGACAACTACGTCGTGGTGCTCGCGCTCCCCGACATGATGGGGTCGGCCGGCCTGTCGGCCGAGGACCTGCAGAAGGCCGCGCCGATCATCTCCGGGTTCCTGCTCGGCTACATCGCGATGCTGCCGCTCATCGGGCGGATCGCCGACATCCGCGGCCGGTTGCCGGTGCTCGTCGGCGCGCTCGTCGTCTTCGGGCTCGGTTCGCTGGTGACGGCGGCGGCGTACGACCTCCCCAGCGTGGTGATCGGGCGCCTCCTCCAGGGTGTGGGAGCCGGCGGGCTGCTGCCCCCG
>JBAZRQ010000586.1:0-2557 GCA_041662925.1 Nocardioides sp.
TGAACCAGACGGCCGGCGCCGCGCAGGACATGCTCGCCCAGATCAGCGGGCGTCGCGACGGCTACCGCCGGGCCGCGATGATCGAGGCGCGTCACCAGGGTCTCTCGGCCGCCCGCGTCCGGGCGGCCGGGCAGCGGGCGACGGCCGAGTTCGACGAGCGGTACGGCGCGCTGCTGGTGCGGGGCCTGCCCGCCGGGTTGCCGACCCTGAAGAACCCCCGCTTCGTCGAGACCGTCATGTTCGACGACCAGGGCAACCCCCGTGCGCAGTGGCACTTCGTGGTCCCGACCCCGCGCTCGGTCGCGCTGCTGGTCCGACCGCGAGCCGACCTCGACCAGGCCGGCGCCTCCCGGCTGACCGCCGCCGTGCGCGCCGCGGTCGACGACTCCACCCTCGACCTGTCCCGGTCCACCGTCACGGGAGTGCCGGTCGTGAGCGCGGCGCTCACCGATCGCGCACGCCAGGAGCTCCCGCGGCTGGGCGCGCTGTCCGTGGGCGCGGTCGGCCTGGTGTTCCTGCTGCTGCCGTGGACCTCCCGGCGTCGTTCCCGCGTGCGCCCGACGCTGGCCGCGCTGGTCGGCACCGCGGCGACCGTCTCGCTCTTCGGGTGGTTCGACCACCCGCTCTCGCTCGGTGTGGTCGCCTTCCTGCCGATCCTGCTCGGCATCGGCAGCGACTTCCCGCTCTACCTGTCCCGAGGTGGTCGCGACCGGCAGGTCCTCGTGGCCGCGGTCGCGGGCGTGATGGGGTTCGCGTCCTTGCTCCTCTCGCCGCTGCCGTTCGTCCGCGAGCTCGGCCTGGCTCTGGCGCTCGGCATCTCGCTGACGATCGGGGTCGCGCTCGCCCTGCGCTGGTTGCTGGGCCCGGTGCCGGCGCCCCGCGCCGAGACTGCCGGCGCGGAGGAACCCGTCGCGCCCCCCGGACGCACGCGTCGGGCGCTCGTGGCCGTCGTGGTCCTCGCGGCCAGCGCTGCCGGCTGGGCGGTCCTGCCCGGGCTGGCGATCGAGGCCCAGCCCGAGCAGCTCGCCCAGGGACTGCCCGAGCTCGGTGACGCCGAGTACGCCGAGCAGGTCCTCGGCTCGACGGGCGAGGTGAGCATCGTGCTGCGCGGCGACGACGTCGCCACCCCGGAGGTCCTCTCCTGGAGCCGGGGTGTGCAGACCCGCATCGTCACCGAGCTCGGCGACCGGGTGCACCCCGTGCTCAGCCTGGCCGACCTGTTCCGGTTCCTGGGTGACGAGCCCACCCCGGAGCAGGTACAGGCGGCGCTCGCGGTCATGCCGCGCTACCTCACCTCCGCGGTGCTCCGCTCCGACGGCACCGAGGGACTCATGGTCATGGGGGTCGAGTTCGACGACGTGGCGGAGCTGGGCCGGCTGCTCGACGGCGTGGAGGCCGCGACGGCCGACCCGCCGGCCGGCGTCGAGGTGGACGTGGTCGGCCTCCCGGTGGCCGCCGTCCGTGGCCTGCACCTGGTCTCCGACGGCCGGCTCGCGATGAACTTCGCGGGCATCGCGGCGGCCGCCCTGGTCCTCCTGGTTGGCCTGCGCAGTCGTCGCGACGCGCTGCGGGGGGTCCTCACGATCGTGCTCGCGACCGGCTGGGTCGCTGCCCTCGCGTGGGCCACCACCGGGTCGCTCAACCCGCTCACGGTGGCGATCGGCTCGCTCACGACCGCGACCGCCTGCGAGTTCGCGGTGATGCTCGGCAGCGGCGCCCGCGGTCGCTCCGCCCGCACGGTGGCCACGGCCGCCCTCGCGGGCACCGTCGGCTACCTCGTCCTCTCGTTCTCCGAGCTCGCCGTCCTCCGGGACTTCGGCCTGCTCCTCGCTGCCAGCGTGGGCTGCTCGTTCCTCGCCGCACTGGTGGTCACCCGGGTGCTCCTGCCGGACACCCCGCCCTCGAGGAACGAGCCCGGCGCCGCCCCGGCGCCGCAACCCCGTGAGGAGGTGCTGGTGTGATGCGCTGGCCCACATCGCACAAGATCCGTCGGTTCGTGGCGGTCCTGCTCGGCCTCGGCGTGATCGGGTCGGCGTCCGGAATCGCCTACGCCCGCCTCACCGATCTGCCCGACGACGCGGCGTTCCGCTACCAGGGCCGGGTCGTCACCGAGCGGCTGCTCGACGACCGGGTCCAGGTGCTCTCCGCGCTGTACGGCGTGCAGCGCCCGTCGAGCGGGAAGGACGCCGAGGAGTTCGACCGCGACGCGGCCAAGTCGATGGCCGTGAGCCTCGTCCTCGAGAACGCCGCGACCGAGCGCGACATCGTGATCTCGGACAAGACCGCACAGGACCAGCTGGACAAGCTCATCGACGCCCAGCTCACCGGCGGCCGCGAGGCGTTCGTCGAGTTCCTCTCCTCCCAGGGCATCTCCGAGCAGGACGTGCTCGACGAGATCAAGCGCCAGATGGCGACGTCCAAGCTGGTCGAGAAGGTCACCACGGACGTGCCCACCGTCGCCGACGACGAGGTGCGCGCCGCCTACCAGGACCACCGGGACCGGATGGTGACGCCGGAGGCCCGCCTCCTGCTCAACATCGTGGTCGCATCCAGGACC
>JBAZRQ010000587.1:0-1947 GCA_041662925.1 Nocardioides sp.
TCGATGGACGCCGACCCGCTGCTCGCCGGCAAGGTGAAGATCGCCGCCAACGGTGGCGCCGACCTCCTCTACTGGACCGGCTCCGCGGGCACGAAGGAGCGCGCGATCAAGCGGATGCGCGACATCGCCCGGGCGACCCCCGGCGTGCTGTCGGCGCCACGGCGTACCGACGACTGGCTGCGCCTCGGGCCCAACGCCGGCGACGTCGTGGTGTTCTGCAAGTCCGGCTGGCGCTTCAGCGACCCTGACCCGATCGCCGACAACCCGATCCCCGGCAACCACGGCCACCCCGCCACCCGCCCGATCCCGTTCTTCATCGGCGGCGGGCACCCGCGCGTCCCCCAGGGCAAGGCGTCGTCCGCGCACGCCCGCACCGTCGACGTCGCGCCCACCGTGGCGTCGTTCTTCGGCGTCGGCAAGCCGAAGCGCGGCTGGGACGGGTTTGCGCGGCTGTAGGAGCTAGGGCTGGGCGAGCCGCTTGAGCGCCTTGCGGACGACGGCGGGGTCGCTGGTGGTCCACATCGGCGGGAGGCTGGCCTTGAGGAAGCTGCCGTAGCGGGCGGTGGCCAGCCGCGGGTCGAGTACGGCGACCACGCCGCGATCGCTCGTCGTACGGATGAGGCGGCCGGCGCCCTGGGCGAGGAGCAGCGCCGCGTGGGTGGCGGCGACCTGCATGAAGCCGTTGCCGCCGGCCTTGTCGGCGGCCTTCTGGCGCGCGCTCATCAGCGGGTCGTCGGGGCGCGGGAAGGGGATGCGGTCGATCAGCACCAGCTGGCAGGTCTCGCCGGGCACGTCGAGCCCCTGCCAGAGCGAGAGCGTGCCGAACAGGCAGGTGTGGGGGTCGCTCACGAACTGCTTGGCGAGCTCGGGCAGCTGGGCGTCGCCCTGGGCGAGCGTGGTGAGGTGCGGCAGCTTGTCGCGGACGTAGTCGGCGGCGGCCTCGGCGGCGCGGCGGCTCGAGAAGAGCCCGAGAGTGCGGCCGTCGGCGGCGTCGACCAGCTCGCAGATCTCGTCGAGCTGGGCCTTGACCAGGCCGTCGCGGCCCGGCGGCGGCAGGTGGCGGGCGACGTAGAGGATGGCCTGCTGGCCGTAGTCGAACGGAGACCCGACGTCGATGCCGACCCACGGCAGCGCCGCGACGTCGCCCGAGGCGGTCGCGCCGTCGAGCACCCGCTCGCCCGGCTTGAGCCCGACACTGGTCGCCAGCGCGGAGAAGTCGCCGCCGAGCATCAGGGTCGCGGAGGTCATCACGACGGTCTTGTCGGTGAGCAGCTTGTCGCGCATCTGGCCCCACACCTGCAGGGGCGCGACGCACAGCCGCGGGGGGATGCGGTCGCCGCCCTCGCTGAGCCAGAGCACGTCGGCGTCGGAGCGGGCGGCCATCCGCTCGGCGGTCACGAAGACCTCCTGCACCGACCCCTTGGCCTGGGTGCGGCCGGCGTCGGCGTCGGCGTCGCCGTCGCCCTTGGGGTAGGCCGACAGGCAGGAGCGCGCCGCGTCGCGGACCAGCACCAGCGCGTCGGAGAGGTCTTCCGGGAGGGTCTCGAACCGGCCGGGCTGGGCGGACGACATGGCATCGCGCAGGGCACCGGCCGCGTCGGCGAGGTCGTCGGCCTGCGGTCCGTCGACGTGGCGCTGGGACCGGCGGGCGGCGCGCTCGACGTCGGCCGCCCACAGCTCGTCGGTCGCGGCCTGGGTGACCCGCGCGGTCAGCTCGTGGGCCTCGTCGATGACCACCACGTCGTAGTCGGGGATCATCGGCACCCCCTCGATCGCGTCGATCGCGAGCAGCGAGTGGTTGGTGATCACCAGGTGGGAGCGGTGGGCCTGCTCGCGGGCCAGCTCGGCGAAGCACTCCTGGCCGAACGGGCACTTGGCGGCACCCAGGCAGTCGCGGTGGCTGACGCTGACCTGGCGCCAGTCCTTGTCGGTGTGGCGCGGCGCCCG
>JBAZRQ010000587.1:1957-2556 GCA_041662925.1 Nocardioides sp.
CTCGGGCAGCTCGACCAACGCCCCTGGTCGTCGGGCACGCCCTCGCGGACCCGGTGGAGGCAGGCGTAGTTGGAGCGCCCCTTCAAGACGGCGTAGGACGTGTCGACGCCCGGCAGGTCCTTGACCGCCTCGACCAGCCGTGGCAGGTCGCGCTCGACCAGCTGGTGCTGCAGCGCGAGCGTGGCCGTGGCGACGACGACGCGCTCCTTGTGCATCAGGCTCGGCACGAGGTAGGCCAGCGACTTGCCCGTGCCGGTGCCGGCCTGGACCAGCAGGTGCTGCTTGTCGGTCATGGCCTTGGTCACGGCGTCGGCCATCACCACCTGTCCGGTGCGCTCCTGCCCCCCGAGCGCCGTGACAGCCGCGCTGAGCACGTCATGCACGGGGCTTGTCAGGGGGGTGGTGGCGGACACCCGAGAACCCTAGCCGCGGCTACCGACATCCTCCGCAGCCGTGCACAGGCGGGCGACGGCGTCGCCGAACTCGACGTGACCGGCCTCGGTCAGGTGCAGGCCGTCGGGGAGGTAGGGCAGGTCGGCATCGGCCATGGAGAGGTACGCCGCGTCGTGCGACGCCGCGAGGCCGGCGAGCAGCCCGTC
>JBAZRQ010000588.1:0-2553 GCA_041662925.1 Nocardioides sp.
CGTACGACGTCAACGTGCGGCTGGGTGAAGACGACAAGACGATCTTCGCAGCGGCCACCGTGCACCAGATCACCAGCGGCCAGATCCTCGGCGCGAGCGGAAAGATCGACTGCTACGACTTCGGCAACGTCGACTACGACAGCGGCGGCGGGTCTGTGAAGCTGCAGGCGATGGTTGCGGCCGGGACCAAGTTCGTCCTGTCGATCACGCTCGGCAGCGCGAGCCTCGACTTCCGCTGCTACGTGATGCTCACGAAGCGCACGGTCAGCCCGGCGGTTGGCAAGAACATCGTCGGCTCCTACGACTGGACGATGGCCGCCCAGACCGAGGCCGGCGCGGCGACAAACTACGCTTTCAGCGACGAGTAACAAGAGCCATTTCAACGCCACAGGAGGGCGAGAACATGTCAGAGCAAGAGGCAGTGAAGCCGGCGGCGACCAGGGACGACCTGCGCAAAGCCACCCTTGGCACCACGCACGCTCCAAAGAAGGACAGCGTCGAGTTCAACGGCGCCGATCTCGAAGTGCGGCTGCCGTCGATTACGGTGCGCGACGAGATCAGTGACTCGGCCAAGGACAAGGACGGAAAGTGGCGCCAGGCGCGGTGGAACGCCAGCGCAGCGATCCATTGCACGTTCATTCCCGGCACCACGCAGAAGGTCTTCGAGCCGTCCGATCTGCCGGTGCTGCTTGAGGTCCCGGCCGGCTCGTACGTCGACCAGATCGCGATGAAGGTGCAGGCGCTGCTGTTCTCTGCCGCGGACGCCGACTCAAAAAAATAGATAGCGGCGATGTGTCGACGTTCCTGATGTACCACATCGCCGCGACGACACGGCGGACGGTAGCAGAACTGAAAGGAGAGCCACCCGGACCGCTGAGCGTGACCGAGTTTCGAGGTTGGGCGGCGTATTTCGAGAAGGTAGCCGAGTACGAGGATGCGCGAATGACCAACGCAATCCGCAAGGCGCTCGGCGGGATAGGCGGCTAAAGTGGCTTTCGATGTCGGAGAACTGCGCGCCAAGCTGGGGCTCGAAGTAACTGAGTTCTCTGCCAAGCTGCGCGATGCCGACAAGCAGATCCGAGACACGTTCGGCGGTGCCGTCGCGAAGGTTTCGGAGTTCGAGAACGCGCTAAAGCTGATCGGCGACAACAAGGCGGTCGGCTGGGCGGTCGACGCGAGCAAGGCAGTTGTCGACTTCGCGATCAAGTCGACGAAGGCTGCGAACGAGGCGGCCGAGGCGCAGTTCAAGCTGGCGAAGTCGATCGAGATGGCCGGCTCTTCGGCGGACGCCGGATCGTTTGACGACCTGGCCGAGCAAATGATGCGCCTGACCGGCGTCGCAGACGAGACGGTTCTGCGCGCCGCGTCGCTCGGCTTCACATTCGGCATGACCGAGGACCAAGTCAAGAAGCTGCTGCCGGCAGTCAATGACCTGTCCGCAAAAATGGGCTACGACCTTGAGGGGTCGTTCCAGTCGGTAGCGCGCGCCGTGTCGGGCAACGCCCGCGGCCTGCAACAACTCGGGATCTATCTCGACGAAGAAACCCGCAAAACATTCGAGGCCATGGGGGCGACCGAACGCTTCGAGTTTGTGCTGGACAGTGTCGCGAACCGGGAAGGACTACGCCGAGCAGATTTTCGAGATCACTGGCGCATTTAAGGACATGTCGAACGCGAGCGACGAACTGACGGAATCGCTCGGCAACTCATTCAAGGACGACACCAACCGCATCGTTTCTGGCCTCGCCGCGATGGTGTGGGATCTCAAGAAAGCGATCGACGGGCTAAACTCGGTTGGGGCGGGCCAGGGCATCGTGCGCGGCGTTCTGAGCGGCATCCCCGGCGTTGGCGCCGCCGCGCAGTGGATCGAGGCGTACGGGGCAAGCTCGCGCTCTGTGCAGAAGATGCAGCCGACGGCCGGCGGCGGTGCCGCAGAGGCGACCGACTCCCGGACGTTCTGGGAGAGGCAGGGGGAAATCGACGCAGAGGTTGGGCTGATCGCCGGTGCCGGCGGCAAGGGCGCTGCACGGGACGCCTTTGGCGGCCTCGAGATCGGAGGGTACGAGCGCGCAGAGGATTGGGCCAAGGCGCAGACAGAGCGGCGCAAGGCAATCGCAAAGCACATCGCCGACCACGCCGCCAAGATGAAGGATCTGGCGTCGCAGCAGCGGGAAGCGGAGCGCCAGGCAGAGCGCGATGCGTTCGGCTTCGAGATTGGCAACGCACCCGGCAGCAGCATCTATGCACCAGAGATCGCGCACGAGGCGGCCCGCGCGCTCAATACGCCGGGCGAGCAGGCGATCCGGCTTGGCCCAGGCGGCGGCTCTCTCGGGGGCATTGACGCCGACCTGGCCGATCTCGCGGAAGCACTCGGGGCGGCCGACGAATCGGCGCAGACGTGGGCAGACGTATCGCTCGACGGCCAGGAAAACATCACGACACTGAACGGTGCGCTTGGTGGTCTCAGCGATGCCGTTGACGAGAACGCGGACAGGCAGAAGAGGTCGGCGACAGCGCAAGAGCGCGTCGCAAACGCGGCGTTCGGATGGCTGT
>JBAZRQ010000589.1:0-2548 GCA_041662925.1 Nocardioides sp.
GAATCATGAGCGAAGGCAGTGAAGGCGGCGGCGAGCAGATCAGTCCCGACGGAAACTGGCGTTGGGACGGCCACAACTGGGTGCCCAACACCCCCGCTGCGCCGGCCGCGCCGCAGCAGCCGCAGCCCTACGGCCAGCAGCCTTATGGCCAGCAGCAGTATGGCCAGCAGCCCTACGGGCAGCCGCCTGTCTACCCACAGCAGCAGCAGCCCTACGGCTACGCGCCGGTGCCGCAGAAGGAGAGCCACACGCTGCGCAACGTGCTGCTGATCCTCGGGCTGGTCTTCCTGCTGTTCGCGGGTGGCTGCGTGGCGCTGGTGGGCCTGGCCGCCAACGAGGTCGACAACGCGGTCGAGGAGATCACCGAGAACGACGATGCACCCGGCGGCGTCAACAACCCGCTGGAGATCACCGAGGGCGAGGGGTTCGAGGTCTACGGCTTCGAGTACCAGGACGGCTGGTCCATCGCTGCCGACTCGGTCGGTGACATCGACATCGTGGACCTCAAGTTCGAGAACAACCGCGACGAGGCGGACTCCGCCTACGCCGAGATCAAGTTCTTCGCGGACAACGAGCTGGTCGGGATGACCTCCTGCTCCTCCGAGGTGGCCGAGGTCGGCCAGATCGTGCCCATGGTGTGCTTCAGCGCCGAGGACCTGCCCCCGACCTACGACAAGATCACGATCGCCGACAGCTGGTAGGCCCGGCTACTGGGCCCAGCTGCTAGGCGGGCGCCAGGTCCTTGCTCCACAGCGTGGTGCCGGCCAGGTCGCGCAGGCTGACGGTCAGCAGCCCGTCGCCGTCGATCGCGGCGTGGCCGAAGAACTGGTTGCCGTGGCGCGGCGACTCGTTGGGCGTGGCCGCGTGCTTGCTGAACACGACCTCCGGGCCGAACGTCGCGTCCAGCTGGTTGGGCCCGAACGTGCCGGCCGCGATCGGCCCGGCGACGAACTCCCAGAACGGGTCGAAGTCGGTGAAGCCGGCCCGCGCCGGGTCGTAGTGGTGGGCCGCGCAGTAGTGCACGTCGGCGGTGATCCACACGACGTTGCGTACGCCGTGGCGCTTGAACGCCGACAGCACCTCGGCGATCTCGAGCTCCTTGCCCAGCGGGGCGCCGGGGTCGCGGTTGGAGAGGCTCTCCTGGTTGACCGGCCCGTCGGGCACCACCAGCCCGAGCGGCATGTCGGCCGAGATCACCTTCCACGTCGCCGTTGACCGCCGTACCTCCCGGATCAGCCAGTCGACCTGCTCCTCACCGAGGATCCGCGTCTTCTCCTGCTCGAGGCCGGGGGTGTTGGGGTCCTTGAAGGTGCGCATGTCGAGGCAGAACACGTCGAGCTGCGGCCCGCGCGCGACCTTGCGGTAGATCCGCGCCGGCGCGAACCCGCGGTCGTGGCCGCGGTCACGGCGGTGGGAGCGCGGGTCGGCGATCGGCATGTTCTCCTGCCAGGCCTGCCTCGCCCGGGCGGCGAGCACGTCGACGCGGCGCTCCTGCGTGTAGCGCGGGTCCTCGAGCACCTCGCCGGCCCACCAGTTGTTGGTGGTCTCGTGGTCGTCCCACTGGGCGATGACCGGCACCTCGGCGTACATGGCGCGGACGTTGGCGTCGAGCATCGTGTAGCGGTGCCGGCCGCGGAACTCCGTCAGGGTCTCGGCGACCTTGCTGACCTCCGGGGTGACGAGGTTGCGCCAGACCTGCCCGTCGGGCTCGGTGACCTGCTCGGCCAGCGGGCCGTCGGCGTAGATCGTGTCGCCCGCGTGCACGAAGAAGTCGGGGCGGGTCTCGTGCATCGCGCGGTAGCCGACCAGCCCGCCGAGGTCCGGGTTGATGCCCCAGCCCTGGCCGCAGGTGTCGCCGGTCCAGACGAAGCTGGTCGGCTGGGCGTGTACGGCGGCCGTGCGGAACGTCGCCACCTGCGACTCCCCGCGGTGGCCGTCCTCGTGCTCGAAGGCCAGCTCCACGGCGTACTCACGCCCGGGCGCCAGCCCGTCCAGCGCGATCTTCGCGGTCAGGTCGCTCTGCCCGCTCGCCCACGGGCCGCGCACGCGGCGGTGGCGCCGGCCGCTGACGACGTCGGCCACCAAGCGGCCCGGCCCGCTGGACCGGGCCCACAGGACCGCGGACCCCGTGGTCACGTCGCCGCTCTGGACGCCGGACGGCAGGGTGAGACGGGGTCGTACCAAGGCGACGCCGGCGGGGAGGGCGGCGGCGGTGCCGCTCAGGCCCAGGGCGCCGGCGGTGAGCGCGCCGGAGCGGAGGAGGGTACGGCGGCCGAGGGGCTTCCCAAGATCAGTCATGCCGGCCACGCTGGCGCACCCAGGTGGCGCCCCGGTGATCTGGAGCCGAACAACCCTCGACGACGTCCTATCCACATGCGCCTGCTCCTCCTGATCGCCGCCGCGACACTCGTCCTCGCCGGCTGCGGCGACGAGCCCGCCGCTGACGAGCCCGAGTCGGGCATCAGCGGGCAGGTGCTCCTCGGGCCGCAGTGCCCGGTCGAGACCGTCGGCGAGGTCTGCGACGCCCTCCCCGCTGGCGACGTCCTGG
>JBAZRQ010000590.1:0-2547 GCA_041662925.1 Nocardioides sp.
GCCCGAGCAGGGCAACATCCTGATCTGCGACAACGACAACGTCGGGGTCGACGACGGCACCAGCCGAGTCCTCGGCACGCCCTTCTTCATGGCACCCGAGGTCGTGCGCGACCTCACCTACCAGACCCTGCCGAGCACCGACACCGACCGGCACTCGCTGGCCGTGCTGCTCTTCTACACGCTCTTCCTCGGGCACCCGTTCGAGGGCGCGCGCACCGACGCCGGCCTGCGCGACACGTCGTGGCTGCTCACTCACTTCGGCACCGAGCCGATCTTCTGCATGCACCCCGACCGCGACGACAACCGGCCCTCGGACATCGTCCAGCAGTACTGGACGATCTACCCGAAGTTCCTCCAGGACCTGTTCGCGCAGGCGTTCGTGGCCGGCGTCGACCACCCCGGCCAACGGGTCACCGAGGGGCAGTGGATCAAGGCGATGGACCGGCTGCGCGACGGCATGGTCACCTGTCGCGGCTGCAGCTCCACCGGCTTCTGGGACGTCGCCGAGCCCGACCGGAGCTGCCGCTCCTGCGGCACCTCGCTGCAGCCGCCGTACCTCCTGCGGATCGGGCGGCGGACGGTCGCGGTCAGCCCGCTGGCCACGCTGCGCACCGACCACCTCGCGTCGGGCGTGGACGACTCGGTCGTGGTCGGCCAGGTGCGCGCCCACCCCGAGGACCCCGCCCGTTGGGGTCTGCACAACGTCTCCGCTCGCCCCTGGGAGGCGACGTACGGCGCCGGGCAGCAGATCCGTCTCGAGCCCGACCGGACCATGGAGATCTCCGACGGGATGCGCGTGACCGTCGACGCCGCGACCGTGGTCGCGGTCCGGAACCAGGCGGTCTGACGTGCCTGCGCTGCGGGTCCAGGTGGACGACCGCACCCTCGACATCGACCCGCCCCGGCTGCTGCGGATCGGGCGCGCCAACGAGTCCGACATCCTGCTCACGGGAGACTCGGTCTCCCGGGTCCACGCCGAGCTGCGCCCCACCCGCAGTGGCTGGGTCCTGGTCGACGCCGCCAGCGCCTTCGGCACGTTCGTCGACGGCCAGCGGGTCACCGAGCTCCAGCTCACCCGCACCACGACCGTCCAGTGCGGCCCCGACGGACCCGGCAGCTCCTTCACGGTCATGCCGTTCCCCGGCGAGGTGCCCGTGCAGGGGGACCAGCCTCCCGCGGCTGCCGCCCCCGCCCCTCCGATGCCCCCCAGCCCGCCGCCGCCTTCTCCGCCGCCCTCGCCGGGATCGGGCTTCGAGAACACGATGGTGGTCGCCCCGACCCAGCGGTTCGGCCCCGTGCCCGGGGTGCCCACCGCGCGCACCGGGCCCGACCTGCTGGTCACGGCGGAGGGCCACGAGCACCGCTTCGCCCACCCGGCCAACGTCACGATCGGGAGGCTCCCGGACTGCACGATCGTGCTGAGCGACCGGGTCGCGTCGCGCCTCCACGGCCGCATCGACGCCGGACCCGGGGGCTGGACCTACACCAACGCCTCCGGTGAGGGCACCTTCCTCGACGGGCGGCGCGTGGAGCGGCACCAGCTCACCGAGCGGGTCGCGCTCCGGCTCGGCCACCCGGTCGCCGGTCCCGAGGTCGTGGTGGTGCCGATCCTCTCCGCCCAGGAGGAGGAGCGCCGGATCGCCCGCGCCCGCTGGGGCCGCCGGCTCAAGGTCGGTGCCGCCGCCGCGGCCGTGCTCGCGGTCGTCGCCGGGGGCGTGACCGCCGCGGTCCTGCTGTCCGGCGACGAGGACCCGCCCACCACCCAGCCGACTCCGCAGCCGACCCCGTCGGCCACCACCGACGTCCTGACCGACGACGAGCTGGACAGCGCGAAGGTCGCCACCGTGCTGATCGGTGCCGAGTCCGAGGACATCTTCGGCAACCCGGTCTCCTGGTCCGGGTCGGGGTCCATCATCGGCTCCGGCGGCATGATCCTGACCAACGCCCACGTGGCCGAGCCGGAGGCGGACGGCCTGGAGCAGCAGTACGGCCCCAGCGAGGAGACCAACCCTGACTACCTCCAGATCGCGTTGATCGAGAGCGCCGACGACTCCGCGGCGGCGCCGGCCTACCGGGCCCGGGTCGTGGTGAGCGACGGGTTCCTGGACGCGTCGATCATCCAGATCTACGCCACCATCGACGGCCGGAAGCTCGACGGGCCGCTCGACCTGCCCACCATCCCGATCGGCGACTCCGACGACCTGCGCACCGGCGACGACGTCACCGTGCTCGGCTTCCCGGGCATCTCCGGCTCGGCCGGCGTCTCGGTCACCCGGGGCGTGATCTCGACCTTCCTCGACGACCCGCGTCTCGGCGACCGCTCCGAGATCGACACCGACGCCCGGATCGCCCCCGGCAACTCCGGTGGGGCGGCGGTCGACAACGACGCCGAGATCGTCGGCATCCCGTCGGCGACGTTCTCCCAGCAGGGCTCGTCGGTGGTGTCCGGACGGATCAGGTCGATCAACGCCGTCAAGCCCCTGATCGCACAGGCGCAGGGCTGACATGGGCCTCCTCCTGCAGACCCCTCTGGCCCGCCTGCGCCGT
>JBAZRQ010000591.1:0-2527 GCA_041662925.1 Nocardioides sp.
CGAGCGGTGGGTCGAGGTGGGCGAGTCCTACCGACTGCTCGCCACGCCCTTCGCCACCCGCAGCGGCGCGTCCGGCGTCGTGGTCGTCGGGGAGCGCCTCGCGCCCTACGAGGAGGCCGAGCGCTACTCACTCCTGGTCAGCTTCGCCACCGGGCTGCTGGCAACCGCCGCGGCCGCCCTCATCGCGTGGTGGGTGGCCGGCCGGGCCCTGCAGACGGTGGCCGCGCTCGCCGAGACCGCGGCGGACTGGAGCGAGCACGACCTCGGACGACGGTTCGGGCTCGGTGCTCCGACCAACGAGCTCACCGAGCTCGCCGCGGTCCTGGACGGCCTTCTCGACAAGGTCACCTCGGCGATCCGCTCCGAGCAACGCCTGACCTCCGAGCTCGCCCACGAGCTGCGCACCCCCCTCACGGCCGTGCAGGGCACCGCCGACCTGGCCCTGCTGCGCGACGACCTCCCCGAAGCGGTGCGCGACGACCTGCGCCGGATCGCAGCGGACTCACGGCGCATGGCGGGGACGATCACCGCGCTCCTGGAGCTGGCGCGCACCGACGCCTCGGTCCTGGCGGCCTCGTCGTCCTCACTCGCCGACGTGGTCGCGGAGGTGGTCGCCGCGAGTGGGAGTCTTCCCGGTGTCGTCCAGGTCGAGGTCGTCGACCAGCGCATCGCCGTACCTCCTGAGGTGGCACGACGAGCGCTCGCGCCGGTCCTCGAGAACGCGCTGCGCCACGCCGCCGCTCGGGTCACCGTCACGGCGCCCTCGGTCGCCACCGGCCTGGTCTCGCTCGTGGTCGAGGACGACGGCGCGGGGGTCACGGGGGACGTCGCCACGCTCTTCGAGCCAGGTACGACGTCAGGCGCGGGATCAGGTGCCGGGCTCGGGCTCGCCCTCGCGCGTCGGATGGCCCGCAGCGTGGGCGGCGACGTCGTCCTGACGAGCGCGGGCCGCCCCACCCGCTTCGAGATCCGGCTACCGAAGGCCTGACGGCGCGCAAGCGGAACGTTCCGACATCGATATCGGGCGTTCCCCGGCGCACGCTGCGGGCGGCTGAGATGCTGCGCCCATGCCCCCCAGCACTCTCGGACGCCTGGGGCACCTCGCACGCGACCGGGGGC
Organism: Nocardioides sp.; assembly: GCA_041662925.1. Taxonomy (GTDB): domain Bacteria; phylum Actinomycetota; class Actinomycetes; order Propionibacteriales; family Nocardioidaceae; genus Nocardioides. The sequence goes on from JBAZRQ010000591.1 coordinate 1,120, forward strand.
TCCAGGCCGGCTTCGCCGTCCTCGCCCTGTTCGTGCTTGCCGACCTGCGCGCGACCTGCTGCTCACCGCGACCTACTCCGCCAGCGCGATCGTCGCCTCGATGCTCACCACGGCCCGTCGTACGGCGGCGGTCGCGATCGCCAGCGTGCTGGTCGCGATCGCGGTCGGCTACCTCGACGACGAGACCGGTGGCAGCGAGTGGCTGCTGCGGGCCTGGCTCGGCACCGCGCTCGGGATCCTGGCGGTCGTCTCGGCGACGGTCCGCGACCGGCGCGAGGAGCGGCTGCGCCGGATGACCGTGATCGCCGCGACCGCCCAGCAGGCGCTGCTCAGCACGGTGCCCTCACGCCTGGCGGACGTCGACCTCGCCGCCCGCTACGTCTCGGCGACTGCCGCCGCGCAGGTGGGCGGCGACCTCTACGAGGTGTGCAGCACGCCGTACGGCGTCCGCGTCATCGTCGGCGACGTCAAGGGCAAGGGCATCGAGGCGGCGCAGGTCGCCGCGTCCGTGCTCAGTGCGTTCCGGCACGCCGCCGCCGCGGAGCCCGACGTGGCCGCGGTCGCGCGCACGCTCGACGCCGCCGTGTCCCTGCACGCCATGGAGGAGGACTTCGTCACCGCCGTGATCGTCGAGCTCACCGCCGACCGGGTCACCGTGGCGAGCGCCGGCCACCCGGCTCCGCTGCTGGTCACGGGCCGGTCCGTGACCGTGCTCGACCCGCCCGAGCACGCCCTGCCGCTCGGCCTCGGCGCTGACCCGGTCCTGCTCACGCACGACTGGCCGGCCGGCGCACGGCTGCTGCTCTACACCGACGGCCTGATCGAGGCCCGCGACCGCCGTGGCCGCTTCTTCCCGCTCGACGACCACGTGGAGGGTCTCCGGCACCCCTCGCTCGACCACGCGCTGGACAACCTCGTCGACCAGCTCGTGCTCCATGTGGGCGCCCACGTCGACGACGACCTGGCGCTGGTGCTGGCCGAGCACCGCCCCTGACGGGCGGCCACGCACCCGGAAACGCCGAAGGCCCCGGGTGACCGGGGCCTTCGGATGTGTGCGCGAGGGGGGATTTGAACCCCCACGCCCTTTCGGACACTGGCACCTGAAGCCAGCGCGTCTGCCGTTCCGCCACTCGCGCATGAAGCGGGGCAAGGCTATCCCAGCCCGTCAGTCACCCCCAAACCGGGCCGACGGGGTGCATCACCGCCGAGGGAGACCCCGTTACGATCGACCGAGCCCGTCTCGAGGTCGGGTCGGTCGTCATGTCTGCGGAAGGAGGCGACGTGGGAGGACTTCAACGGTTCGAGCAACGCCTCGAAGCGGCGATCTCCGGCGCTTTCGCCCGCGCGTTCCGCTCCGCGGTGCAGCCGGTAGAGATCGCCGCGGCGCTCCAGAGGGAGTGCGACAACA
>JBAZRQ010000592.1:0-2523 GCA_041662925.1 Nocardioides sp.
GCTCGACGACGGTCCCGATCCCGCTCACCCCGGCCAGGATCAGGACCAGGTCCGAGACCGCGCAGACCGCGACGACCGGACCGACGTACTGACGCACGAGGCCCTGCCGCAGCACGAACGCGTTCTGCGCCCCGATCGCGATGATCAGGGTCAGCCCCGTCACCAGCCCGGTCAGGATCGAGTGCAGCACCCCTAGAACCTAGAGCCCCTCGCCGACCCGCCCGAAACTCACCGAAATGCACGCTGACCCGCCCGAAAGTTTCGGGCGGGTCAGCGAGTGGTGGGTCAGAAAGCGGCTTCGTCGAGGTCCATCAGGGAGAGGTCGGTGGCCTCCGCGATGGCACGCTCGGCGCTGAGCCGGGGCAGGTTGGTCTGCGCGAAGAACTGCGCCGCCGCGACCTTGCCCTCGTAGAACGCCTTGTCCTTGCCGGGGTCGCCAGCGAGCTTGTCGAGGGCCACCTCGGCACCTCGCAGCAGCAGCCAGGCGCACACGACGTCACCCAGGGCCATCAGCAGGCGGGTCGTGTTGAGGCCCACCTTGTAGATGTTGCGGATCTCGCCCTCGGCCGACATCAGGTCGTTGATCATGTGACCGACGATGGCGTTGGCGTCCTCGAGGGCCTGGGCCAGCAGGTCCCGCTCGACCTTGAGCCGACCGTTGCCGGCCTCGGACTTGATGAAGCCCTCGATCTCGCCGGCGAGGTGGCCGAGCGCCTTGCCCTGGTCCTTGACGATCTTGCGGAAGAAGAAGTCCTGGCCCTGGATCGCGGTCGTGCCCTCGTAGAGGGTGTCGATCTTGGCGTCGCGGACGTACTGCTCGATCGGGTACTCGGACAGGAAGCCCGAGCCGCCGAGGGTCTGCAGCGACTCGGTGCCGAGCAGGACCCACGAGCGCTCCGAGCCGTAGCCCTTGACGATCGGCAGCAGCAGGTCGTTGACCTTCTCGGCCAGCTCGTCACGCTCGCCGGCGTGCTCGGCCAGCATCACCTTGTCCTGCCAGGACGCGGTGTAGAGCACGAGCGACCGCATGGCCTCGGCGAACGACTTCTGCGTCATCAGCGAACGGCGTACGTCGGGGTGGTGGGTGATCGTGACGCGCGGCGCGGTCTTGTCGCCCGACTGGGTCAGGTCGGCGCCCTGCTGGCGCTCCTTGGCGTACTCGAGGGCGTTGAGGTAGCCGGTCGACAGGGTCGCGATGGCCTTGGAGCCGACCATCATCCGGGCGTTCTCGATCACCTGGAACATCTGCGCGATGCCGTTGTGCACCTCGCCGAGCAGCCAGCCCTTGGCCGGCTCCCCGCCATACACCGAGGAGTCACCGAAGGTGACCTCGCAGGTGTTGGACACCTTGATGCCCATCTTGTGCTCGACGTTGGTGACGTAGGCGCCGTTGCGCTCGCCGGTGAGCTCGCCGGTCTGGTGGTCGAAGTGGTGCTGCGGGACCAGGAACAGGCTGAGGCCCTTGGTGCCCGGGCCGCCGACGCCGTCGATGCCGACCGGGCGGGCGAGCACCAGGTGCATGATGTTCTCGCTCATGTCGTGCTCGGCGGAGGTGATGAAGCGCTTGACGCCCTCGATGTTCCAGGAGCCGTCGTCGTTGAGCGTGGCCTTCGCACGACCGGCGCCGACGTCGGAGCCCGCGTCGGGCTCGGTCAGGACCATCGTGCAGCCCCACTGGCGGTCGACCATGATCTGCGCGATGTGCTTGTCGCGGTCGTTGCCGTTGCGGTAGACGACGTTGGCGAAGGCCGGGCCGGCGGCGTACATCCACACCGGCGCGTTGGCTCCGAGCACCATCTCGCCGAGGGCCCACACCAGGCTCGAGGGGGCGGGCTGGCCGCCGAGCTCCTCGAAGACCTGCAGCCGCCACCACTCGGAGTCCATCCAGGCCTGGTAGCTCTTCTTGAACGACTCGGGGATGTCGGCCTTGCCGGTCTTGGGGTCGAACACCGGCGGGTTGCGGTCGCCGTCCTCGTACGACGCCGCGAGCTCCTCGCGGGAGAGGCGGTCGACCTCGGCGAGGATCGAGCGAGCGGTCTCGCTGTCGACCTCGGCGAACGGGCCGGTGCCCAGGACCTCGTCGCGTCCCAGCATCTCGAAGAGGTTGAACTCGATGTCGCGCAGGTTGCTCTTGTAGTGGCTCACGGACCCACCGTTTCCTTGTCTCGGGCTCATCCGACGCGAAACGCAGCGGTTTGCTACTGGTCGGTAACATAATGATAGGCAGGGCCAATGCGCCACGCAAGCCGACAACTGGCCGGGTGAGCGGAATCTCCTGCTCTGCAAGGGATGTCGCTGAGCCGTCTTGGTCCAGTAACTGAGTCGAGACATCTGACACACTTGCCCGCATGCGAGTCTCCGCCAAGTCCGACTACGCCCTGCGCGCGCTGATCGAGATGGCCTCGCGCGTCGACGGCCGCGCGGTCAGCGCCGAGGAGCTGGGCAAGCTCCAGGAGATCCCGCACGGCTTCCTGCAGGCGATCCTGGCCGACCTGCGCCGCTCCGGGATCGTGATGTCCCAGC
>JBAZRQ010000593.1:0-2522 GCA_041662925.1 Nocardioides sp.
GCCGGTGTGTTCTCCGACGTCTCCTTCGCCGTCCGCGCCGGTGAGATCGTCGGCCTGGCCGGGCTGGTCGGCGCCGGGCGCAGCGAGATCGCCCGGGCCGTCTTCGGCGTCGACGCCTACGACCGCGGCTCCGTCCGCGTCGGCGGCCAGGACCTGCCCGGTGGCAGCCCCCGCGCCGCGATCCGAGCGGGCGTGGCCTTCGTCCCCGAGGACCGCCGCCAGCAGGGCCTGGTCACCGAGGGCAGCGTGGCCCGCAACGTCGCCGGCGTCGTCCGTCGCGGCCTGAGCAGGGGCGGTGTCCTCACCTCGCGTGCGGAGAACGTCGCCGCCGGCCCGTGGGCGGCCCGGCTCGAGGTCAAGACCAACGCCCTCGACATGCGCGCCGCCACCATGAGCGGGGGCAACCAGCAGAAGGTCGTCATCGCGAAGTGGCTCGCGACCGAGCCCCGCCTGCTCTTCATCGACGAGCCCACCCGCGGCATCGACGTCGGCACCAAGGCCGAGGTCCACCGGCTGCTCTCGGAGCTCGCCGGCGAGGGCCTGGCCATCGTGATGATCTCCTCCGAGCTGCCCGAGGTGCTCGGCATGGCCGACCGCGTCCTGGTGGTCTGCGAGGGGCGGATCACCGCAGAGATCGACCGAGACGACGCGACCCCGGAGGTCATCATGCGTGCCGCCACCCGTTCCGAGGCCGCCACCGGCGCGACGGGGGTGTCCGCATGACCGCCTCCCGCCTGGGCGGCCTGCTGCGCTCCCGTGAGCTCGCCGTCGCCGTGGTCCTGCTGCTGGTCGTCGCCCTGGCCACCTGGAGGTCCGACTCGTTCCTGCTCAGCTCCGACGGGTGGCGCAACCTCCTGGTCACCCCGTCGCTGCTGCTGCTCCTCGCCGTCGGCCAGACGGTCGTGATCATCACCCGCAACGTCGACCTGTCGGTCGGCTCCACGCTCGGCCTCACCGCCTACCTGACCGGCAAGCTGTTCATCGAGGTCCCCGGCCTGCCGATCCCGCTCGTCTTCCTGGCCGGGATCGTCTTCGGCGGCCTCCTCGGCCTGGTCAACGGGATCCTGGTCGCCTTCGGTCGCGTGCCCGCACTGGTGATCACCCTGGGCACGCTGATGATCTACCGCGGGGTCTTCCTGGAGTGGGCCGGAAGTGACCGGATCAACGGGTTCCTCAGCCTCGGCACCGACCAGCAGCTCACCATCCCGCTCCTGACCATCGTCGCGCTGCTCGTGGTCGCCGCCGTCGGCTACTACCTGCACACCGCGCGAGGCGGCCGTGAGCTCTACGCGATCGGCTCCGACCCCGACGCCGCCACGTTGTTCGGGCTCCCGGTCACCCGCCGGGTCCTCGCGGCCTTCGTCGTCTGCGGGGCCCTGGCGGGCCTGGCCGGCGTCTTCTACGCCGCCCGCTACGGCTCGATCAGCTCCAACGCGGGCCGCAACATCGAGCTCGAGGCGGTCGCGGCCGCCGTCATCGGTGGCGTCGCCATCTTCGGCGGCAGCGGCACCGTCTGGGGAGCCGCCGCCGGCGCCTTCCTGCTGGTCACCATCGACCGGGCGCTGCCCGTCCTCGGCATCCCCGACTTCTGGCAGCGCGCCGTCGTGGGGGCCCTGATCATCGGCGCCGTCGTGCTCGACCGCGTCCTGAAGAAGCGACAAGAGCGCAGACTCATCGAGGCGAGGGACCAGTCATGAGCACGACCATCGAGCGCGCCGTCGACGAGCGCACCTATGCCAGCTACTCGCGCCCGCTGCTGTGGCGCCTGGTGCTGACGCGGGAGTTCGCGGTCATCGCCGTGCTGATCGCCGTCTTCTCCTACGCCACGGGCTCGATCCCGAACTTCGACGGGCCACTGACCCTCTACTACCTCTTCCTCGACACCGCGCCGATCATGCTGATCGCGCTGCCGATGACCCTGGTCATCATCACCGGGGAGATCGACCTCTCGGTGGCCAGCATCATGGGCCTGACCAGCGTCATGCTCGGCATCACGTTCTCGGACGCCGGGCTGCCGATGTCGGTCGCCATCGTCCTGGCGCTGCTCGTCGGCGCCGTCTGCGGTGCCGTCAACGGCTTCCTCGTCGCGTACGTCGGGCTGCCGTCGCTCGCCGTCACCATCGGCACCCTGGCGCTCTACCGGGGCATCGCCGTGGGACTGCTCGGCACCGAGGCGATCACCGACTTCCCCGAGTACTGGACCGACCTCGCCAAGCAGCGACTCGTCGGCCAGGAGCTGACCGGCGGAGCGATCGACAGCTACCCGGTCATCCTCATCCCGTTCGTGGTGCTGCTGGTCGCGTTCGTGTGGCTCCTCCACTTCTCCTCCTTCGGCCGCGGGGTCTACGAGATCGGGCTCAACGACGAGGCCGCGCGGTTCAGCGGCGTCGACGTCGAGCGCACCAAGATGTGGCTCTTCGTGCTGAGCGGCGTCGTCTCGGCCTTCGCCGGCATCTACTACACGCTCCGGTTCGGCAGCGCCCGCGGCGACAACGCGGAGTACTACGAGCTGCTGGTCATCG
>JBAZRQ010000594.1:0-960 GCA_041662925.1 Nocardioides sp.
TCTGCTACCAGTTCACCGACCTCGACGGCGTCCCCTGGAACGAAATCGTGCGCGATCCGCAGTACCTGCCGATCGCGTTCGGTCCGCCGCAGCAACCGTGCGAGACCGAGAGGCCGATCGTGTTCGGCGGGTCGGCGGCGCAGGCGAAGTTGGAGGGCAAGTGAAAAACCACGAAGCGATCATGCTGCTCGTCAACGCCGAACTCGAGCGGTGCTGGTGCACCATCGCCATGCGATCGAACAACGGCGATCAGAACTGCTGGTGCTGCGGAGAGCAGGTTGGTGCCTACTGCCATGGGCACAAGCCAGACTGCGAAGCGGCGCGCGCCGAGAAGATGGTCGCGGCGCTGAAGGGCAAGCCCCATGCCCCGTGAGCTGACGCAAGCCTACCTCCACAACCTGCGCGATCGGCTGCTCGCGTCTGGCCTGCCACAGCACATCGTGGACGACGCGATCGTGCGCGCGCGGGCACACGCGGGCGGCAAGGCGCCGCGCAAAAAGAAGCCGGGCGAAGAGGAAGAGACCGATGGAACAGCAGAGCCCACAGTCGAGGGTGATGGCGCTGGTGAGGTGGATGCTGGCGCGGCAGCCGGCGACGGCGCCAAGGGCGATCCGGGCGCCGCATAGTGGCTGGTCGGTGGTCGTCAAGTCGCCGCTGACGGGTGAGCCTGACGTTGCGATTGCCGGGTGGCCGGCCGTGCGGCTGCTCTCCCCGTCTGGAATGCACCACGATCGCGCACAGGATGCGCTGCAATAGGAGGAGCGGATGGAAGACATCGAAGAGGGCGGGCCGATCCCGGCCAGCAGTGTGACGCCAGAGACGGCGCGGGCAGAGATCGAGCGCAGGGCGACCGCCGATGCGTGGCAGCCGGAAGAGGCGCCCGCGGTCAAGGTGGTCGACCGCCGCGGCCAGGACTGGACCGAGCCCGAGAAGCCGGCCGGGCCCGACCGCGACGCATGG
>JBAZRQ010000594.1:970-2520 GCA_041662925.1 Nocardioides sp.
TGCCGCGCCCGGCTGAGATGCTGTCGATCTGGGCGCAGATGTGCGAGGCGATGGGCTTCGACCAACTGCGCGCCGATGCCGTCAACTTGCAGATGGGCCACCTGTACGAAAAGGGCGGGCTGCGCGGCCCGGACGGCAACCCGGTGCCCGTGGCGCGCGCGGCTCAGCTGATCGTCACCTTCGCGCCTACGCAGAACGAACCCGACCCCGAGAAGGTCAAGGCGGCGAACAAGCGGATGCACGCCGCGGGCATGGGAGAGATGCAACTTCACGGCGAGCAGCCTGGGCGGGTGAAGGTGCCGCAGGCGACGTTGCCGGCTGGCGTCGGGAGGAAGGCGTGACGACCGGCAGGAAAAAGCGATACCGGCGCCAGCGGCAGATCGACAGGGCAGTGCTGCGTGTTTGCCTGGACCACTACGACTTGGTCTATGGCCAAGTGTCCTGGTCAGAGCGCATGTGCCCGATCGTCGAGGTCGCAACCGAGACACAACCGCCCGGCCAGCCAGGCGCGGGCATGAGGAGGTAGTAGCATGACAGAACAGACGAACGACATCGCAAAGGCTCTCGACGCCCTACAGGACAACGGCTACCTGCCGCCCGGCGCCGTCCATCTCGACGCCTATCCCACCACCCGCGAGCAGGCGCGCGAGCAGGCCATCGCCAAGGGCGCACGCTGGATGTGCTACGACGACGGCGACCGCGCCACGATTTACGACGTGCCGCGCACGCAGCTCGACCCCGTCACCAAGGAAATGAAGCGGCTGGCCGGCAGCATCGTGCCGCCCACGATCCCAGACGGCGCCCGCGCGTGCTTTGTCACCATGCGGCCGAGCTCGACCGAGGCGGCCCGCCGCGAGTTGCTGACTGGCCAGGCCGGCGACGTGTTCGCCAAGGAATACCTTGCGTCGATGGGCCTCGAGCGCGCGCAGGTGGCGATCCTAGCCACCACGCCCGTCTTCGCGGTCGACGCCGACGGTCGCCCGCAGAAGCCCAGCAGCGCCGAGGAGGTCGAGTGGGCGCGGTGCCTGGCCAAGGAACTGGCCGACACAAGCCCGGCGCCCGTGTTTGCGCTCGGCGAGAGCGCCGCGACCTTCCTCGCGGATCACGCGGCGATGACTCTTCCCTATCCATCGTGCATCAAAAAGGAAGGGAAATCGGCCACTTCGCTGCGCACGAAAATAATCCGCGCAAAGGTCTTGACAAATTGGCAAGCGCCGTGCGATTGTATTGCCAACTTGGCAACGCCCCATTCGGGACCGCCAAGCACGTCATCGGCGCCATCTGGTGCCGACCTACTTGAAAAGCCCATTCGGGTCGCCAAGGCAGACGCTGTCCAGGGAATCGTTGGTGCGGTCGTTCTGCGACCGGGCGTACCAGACGCCGAGCGCGATCTGATGACGCCCGAAGGGGTCGAGAAAGCAGCGCACTTGTGGATGCGGAGCGGCGGCCGGCTCAAGTACCGGCACGACCGTTTCGGCAACCGCGCAATCGAAGGTCACACGCTCGAGACAGCAATCGCCAAAAGCGATTTCATGCTGGGGACCGAACAG
>JBAZRQ010000595.1:0-2518 GCA_041662925.1 Nocardioides sp.
CCCGACAAGCGGCGCCTCGGCCTTTACTCTTCTTCCCTGCGGACGAGGCGGAGACATGGGGTCCAGACGCTGCACGGATTGTGGGCACGACGCGTCCGAGCGCGCCCGGTTCTGCGAGCACTGCGGGGCGGCGCTGGTGCCGGGTGCGCGGCCCCTGCGGGCGCCGAGCGCCCTCGAGGCCAGGATCCTCGCGGAGCGCACCGGGATCCAGGGTGAGCGCAAGCAGGTGACGGTGATGTACACCGACATCGTCGGCTCGATGGAGCTGACCCGGGCGCTGGACTCCGAGCGCTGGGGCTTCGTGCTGGACCGCTTCCTGGCGATCGCGGCCGGCGCCGTCCATGCGTTCGAGGGCACCGTCAACCAGTTCACCGGGGACGGCCTGCTGGCTGTCTTCGGCGCGCCGCTCGCCCACGAGGACCATGCGCGCCGCGCGTGCCTTGCGGTGCTGGAGCTGCAACGCCAGGTGCTCGGGCTGTCCGAGGAGGTGGCGCTTGTCGACGGCGTCGAGTTCTCGATCCGGTGCGGCCTGAACTCCGGCGAGGTGGTGGTGGGAGCGATCGGCGACGACGTGCACATGGACTTCGTGCCCGTCGGCAACACGACCGCGCTGGGCAAGCGCATCGAGGAGCTGGCCCCCGTGGGGTCGACGGCGGTCAGCGCGTCCACCGCTGCGCTGGTCGAGGGCGAGTTCGAGCTGCGCCAGCTGGGCGAGTTCGACCTCAAGGGTGTGCCCACTCGCCAGCGGATCTTCGAGCTGGTGGGACGAGGTACGGCTCAGACGCGCCTGCAGGCGACGGCGGCCACGCGCGGGTTGTCACGATTCGTCGGTCGCGAGACAGAGCGCGCGACGCTGGTGACCGCCCTGGGGCACGCGCAGGCCGGGGACGGGCGGGCGGTGGGGATCGTCGGCGAACCCGGCGTGGGCAAGAGCCGACTGGTGCACGAGTTCGTCGCCGACTGTGCGGCGCGAGGACTGCCGGTGACCACGGCCGGTGGAGCGGCCCACGGCCGCTACGTCCCGTTCCTCCCCGTGCTGGCGCTGTACCGCGACCACTTCGGTATCGGTGAGGGCGACGATCCGGACGTCGTCCGCGAGCAGGTCGGCAGCACACTGCTGGCGCTCGACCCGACGTTCGAGGAGGACCTGCCCCTGCTGTTCGAGTTCCTCGGTGCCTCGGACGCCGTCCAGCATCCTTCCGTTTCGGACCCTGTCTCCCACCGTCGCCGACTTCTGGAGGTGGCCATCCGAGCCCTCACGGCAGGGAGCCGTCAGGAGACGGCGGTGCTGGTCCTCGAGGACCTGCACTGGATCGACGACGCGAGCGACGCGTTCCTCGAGGAGCTCGTCGAGGCCGTCGTCGGGACCCGGATCCTGCTGGTGACGACCTACCGGGGGGAGTACGACGACGGGTGGACGAACGTCTCCCCGCACGACCGCATCGCCCTCGGCCCCCTGGACGCCGAGGAGACCGGGGACCTGCTCACGGGGCTCCTCGGAGGCGACGCCTCCCTGGACGGACTCTCGTCGCTGATCGAATCGCGCACGGGCGGCAACCCGTTCTTCGTCGAGGAAGTGGTCCAGGCGCTCGCGGAGACCGGTCAGCTGACCGGCGCGCGCGGCGCGTACCGGCTGGACGCCGCCGTCTCGGAGCTGGCGCTGCCTGGGACCGTGCAGGCCGGGCTCGCCGCCCGCATCGACCGCCTGCCCGCACGCGAGAAGGCGCTGATGCAGACCATGTCGGTGGTCGGCCTCGAGATTCCCGGGCCGTTGCTCGAGGAGGTCGCGGGGCTCGGCCGGTCCGAGCTCGCCGACGCCATGGAGCTGCTCGAGCGGGGCCAGTGGGTCCTCCCCCTCGGCCCGCATCCCCGACGCGAGTACGTGTTCAAGCACCCGCTGACCCAGGAAGTCACCTACAAGTCGCAGCTGTCGCAGTGGCGATCGGGAGCGCACCGCATGGTCGCCGCAGCGATCGAGCGGATCTACCCGGACGTCCTCGACGAGCGTGCTGCGCTGCTCGCGCACCACTACGAGGCCGCCGACGACGCCACCCAGGCGGCCACGTGGCATGCCCGGGCCGCGGACTGGGCCCGGGCCGCGTCACCCGCGGACAGCCTGCGGCACTGGCGCCGGGTGCGCGACCTGGCCGGCGGGCTCGAGGCATCGGCCGAGCGTGACGAGCTGGCCGCCAGGTCCCGGATCGGTCTGCTGAGCCTGGCCTGGCGCCTCGGCATGGCTCCCGACGAGACGGCGGCGATCCACGCGGCGGCGTACGACGACTTCGACCAAGGCCGGGCCGATCTGTACTTCTCGGGGTTCCTCATGCACAGCGGCCGCGAGCGAGAGGGCCTCGAGGGCTTCGGCGCCGTCAGCCGGCACGCGACCGCGGCGGGGCAGGCCGACCTCGCCTTCCTCGCCAGCACGGGCCTGGCCTACGCGAGCTGGATCGCCGGCGAGCTGCGCGCCGGGGTGGAGACGATCGACGGCGCGTTGCCGCTCGCGGACGACGACGCACTC
>JBAZRQ010000596.1:0-2516 GCA_041662925.1 Nocardioides sp.
ATGATCCCCTCGTTGTCGACGTTGCGGGGACGCCGCTGGTTGCGCGGGGCGGTGCGCGTGGCGCCGGCACGGCGCTGGCCTCGTCGGGCCACAGACTCCTCCTTCGGGTACCGCTCGAACCGCCGGGGCGGACGGGCGACACCGCACACTGTCCCGGGGCCGGGGCCACCGGGACGTCGAGCGGAACGGACCAGGTGTCCATCCCGCGACGCAGCACTCGGTCCCGCGTGTCTTGGTCGACATGACCCGGGACCGGACGCACCTGACCGACAGCTCGAGGGCCGGTGCTGGCACCAGCGTAGCGCGCGTGCGGGGAATGTCGGGAGGCGGCGGCTCGTTCTCTCGACATGACCAGCTGGCAGGACCCCGAGGCCGTGCGCTTCATGCTCGACGACTGCGACACGTGGGCGGTGGTCGGGCTCTCGGGCGACCCCAGCCGCACGGCGTACACCATCGCGGAGCTGCTGCAGGTCCGTGGTAAGCGGATCGTGCCGATCCACCCGTCGGCCGCCCAGGAGGGCGGGCTCACCGTCCTCGGCGAGCGGGGCTACGCGAGCCTGGCCGAGGTGCCGTTCCCGGTCGACGTGGTCGACGTCTTCCGGCGCTCCGAGTCGGCCGGCGAGTTCGCCGACCAGGCCGTGGCGGTCGGCGCCAGGGCCGTGTGGTTCCAGCTCGGCGTCGCCGACGAGGCCGCCTTCGAGCGCACGACCGCCGCCGGCGTCCCGATGGTGATGGACACCTGCCCCGCGATCGAGTGGGCGAAGCGCCCAGCCGGATGAGATGGCCGGATGAGATGGCCGGATGAGAGGCCTCCTACTCAGGGACCGGTGACCGGCACCTGAGGTGGACGCGACGGGGGTGCGCCGCTCCCTAGCGTCGACAGCATGACGATCCTCCCCAAGACGATCCTCCCCAAGACGATCCTCCTCAGCGACCCGCGGGTCTCCGCGGTCCCGGTGCGCGACCTCGGCGAGCCCCTCGTGCGCCTCGACGCGGGCCTCTCCCCCAGCCGTCAGCTGGTACGGCGGAGCCTCGCGGAACGACTGGACGCCGCGGACGCCGCGCTGCCCCGCGGCATCGGCCTGCTGGTCGTCGAGGGGCACCGGCCGGTGGCCACGCAGCACGCCATCGTGGCGTCGTACTCCGCCGTGGTGCGCGCGGCCCATCCCGGCGCCTCCGAGCTCGAGGTGCACCGCCTCACCAGCAGGTACGTCGCACCCGTCGCCGTCGCCCCGCACGTCGCGGGCGCGGCGGTCGACCTGACCCTCGTGGACGCCTGCGGCGACGAACTCGACCTCGGCACCGAGATCGACGCCACGCCCGAGCAGAGCGACGGCCGCTGCTACTTCGCCGCCGACGGGATCGGCGCCGACGCCCGCGCGCACCGGACGCTGCTCGCGACCGTGCTCGGCGCGGTCGGACTGGTGAACTACCCGACCGAGTGGTGGCACTGGAGCTTCGGCGACCGCTACTGGGCGCTGGCCACCGGCGCACCGCACGCCCTCTACGGCCCCGTCGACGTCGAGGTTGCGGCATGAACGCCCTGATGGCGGTCCACCCGGCGCAGGTGCGTCGCCACGGGCCGAGCCTGTCGGTGGACCTGGACGCGGTCGCGGCCAACACCAAGCTGTTCGCGGCCCGGACCGACGGCGCCCTGATGGCCGTGGTCAAGGCCGACGGCTTCGGCCACGGGGCCGTCGACGTCGCCCGCACCGCGCTGTCCACCGGGGCGTCCTGGCTCGGCGTGACCAGCATCGACGAGGCGCTCCCGCTGCGCGACGCCGGCCTGCGAGCGCCGATCCTGAGCTGGCTGAACCCGCTCGACGCCGACTTCGCGACCGCGATCGGCTCGCGGATCGACCTCGCCGTACCCAGCCGGGAGCACCTCGACGCGATCTGCCGGGCCGGGATCGGGGCCCGCCTCCACCTGCAGCTCGACACCGGCATGGCCCGCGACGGCGCGGCGCCTTCGGCCTGGCCGGCGCTCTGCCGGGCCGCCCGGCACGCCGAGCGCCTGGGGCAGGTGTCCGTGATCGGCGTGATGGGCCACCTCGGCTGCGCCGACGAGCCGGCGGACCCGGACAACGCAGCCGGCCGGACCCGGTTCGCCTGGGGCGTCGAGGTCGCCCGCGCCAGCGGCCTGCGGCCGCCGCTGCGCCATCTCGCTGCCACCGCGGCCACCCTCACCGACCCCCTGAGCCACCACACGATGAGCCGGGTGGGCGCCGGGCTGGTCGGCATCGACCCCTCGCGCACGACCGCCCTCTCCCCCGCCATGACGCTCACCGCACCGGTGGTCGGCGTGCGCCGGGTCCGCGCCGGCACGCCCGTGGGCTATGGGCACTACTGGACCGCACCGCGCGCGACCAACCTCGCGCTGCTGCCCCTGGGCTATGCCGACGGCCTGCCGCGAGCGAGCTCGGGCCGGGCGCAGGTGTCGCTGCGTGGCGTCCGGCACCCGGTCGTCGGGCGGATCTCGATGGACCAGGTCGTGGTCGACGTGGGCGACGCGGGCG
>JBAZRQ010000597.1:0-2514 GCA_041662925.1 Nocardioides sp.
CGGCTGCGCGACTCGATGAGCATGCCCGGCGAGTTCGTCGGCAAGGAGCCCGGCTCCAAGGTCTGGCTGCGCTTCCTCGGGGTCAACCCGCGGCACCACTCGCTGGCGTTCCTGCCGATGCCCAACCCGGCCAAGTGCGTCCACATCATGCTCGAGGTCGACGAGCTCGACCATGTCGGCCGCGCGCTGGAGCGGGTTCGCAAGCACAAGGCGCCGCTGTCGGCCACGCTCGGGCGGCACATGAACGACGAGATGGTGTCCTTCTACGTCAAGTCACCCGGCGGTTTCGACATCGAGTTCGGCACCGACGGCCTGCAGGTCGACGACGGCCGCTGGGTCGCGCGCGAGTCGACGGCTGTGTCCTACTGGGGGCACGACTTCGGCGGCGGTTCTTGAGGGCGGGGTCAGTGAGCTCAGGGGCAGTGAAACCATGGGGTCCATGACCTCGAGTCCCGAGATCCCTGAGGGGATGAGCCCCGACGCCCGGGAGACCTGGCCGAGCCCGGAGCTGATCAACTCCTGGCTGGGCGACCACGACTTCGACTTCGAGTGGCGCCCCGGCGAGGGTACGGCGGTCCAGGTCGAGGACCCCGAGGCGCTCGCGGCCGCCCGGCAGTTCCGCGACGTGCTCGGCAGCTTCGCCTCCGGCGTGACCGTGGTGACCGCCGTGAGCAACGGCGAGCCGGTCGGGATGACCTGCCAGTCGTTCTCGAGCGTCTCGCTCGACCCGCCGCTGGTGCTCTTCATCCCGGCCAAGACCTCGCGGGCCTGGCCGCTGATGCAACGATCCGGCCGGTTCTGCGTCAACTTCCTGGCCGCCGACCAGGCCGAGCTGTCCAACACGATGGCCAGCCGTGGCACCGACAAGTTCGCCGACGTCTCCTGGCAGCCGACGGTGTCCACCGGCTCACCCCTGCTCGAGGGTGCGCTGGGCTACGTCGACTGCAGCATCCACGCCGTCCACGAGGCCGGCGACCACTACGTCGTCATCGGCCGGGTGCACGAGCTCGAGCTCGGCGAGGCCGAGAAGCCGCTGCTGTTCTACCGGGGGAAGTACCGCACGACCGATCACTGAGTCAGTGCGCGGCGTCGCCGCGCACCGAGCGGGTGACGAGGTGGAGGACGGCCGCGACCGCGACCGCCGCGCCGAACACGGCCAGGGCGGTGAGCGGGTCGCTCATCGCCGCCGGGTCGACGAGGACGGTCACCGCGAGCGCCAGCATCATCGTGCCGCCGACGAGCTTGAGCAGCCGCCCGTGGCGCTCCTGCAGCTTCGTGGCCCGCAGCGTGACCAAGGCGATCGTGAAGATGATCAGCTCGTCGAGGAGGAACGGCACCATGTAGAGCAGGAACAGCAACGCGGCCCCGGCCCGGTCCACCCCGTTGGCCTCGAGCAGGCCGGTCCACAGCACGGGGAACCCGGCCGTGCACGGGGTCTCGAGCAGGGACACCCCGACCGCGAGCCCGACCGTGGCCGCGAGGGCGGGCAGGAGCTGCTCGCGCCCGGCGGCGGCGCGCATCCTCCGGTAGAGACCCGGCTTCGAGGAGTCGGGGATCGTGAACGAGAGCCCCACCTTCCAGGCGAAGTAGTCCTTGATGCTGACGACGCCGAAGACCCCGGCGATGAGGGCGACGACCAGCTGGATGGCGCCGAGCCGGGAGATGACGCCCATCGCCGAGTAGATCCCCGCCATGTAGAGGGCGTACATCCCCGCGGTGACCAGCAGGAAGGTGACGCCGATCGCGAAGACGCGACGCCGGCTCCCGGTGCGTACGACGATCGCGAGCAGCACCGAGATCACCCAGAGGGAGCACGGGTTGACGCCGTCGACGAAGCCGATCACGAGGGTCGAGACGACGAGCGAGTCGCTGCTGACCTTGACGTCGCCGAAGAGCGGCACGTCGACCCGGGAGGACTTGGCCGTCGTTCGTGGCGGCTCGCTCCCCCCGACGGCGCCGGGCTGCTCGACCGCTGCCACGATCTCGTCCCGGATCGCGTCGGACCAACCGATCCAGTACTGGTCGCCGACGATCGTCACCGGAACGCCGGTGGCCTCGAAGCCCATCGCCGCAGCGGTCTCCTGCAGCAGCTCGCGGTTCTGCTCGTCGTACCAGACCTCGTACTGGCTCACCGTGAGCTGGGGGTACTCATCGACCACCGACGCGAGCCACTCCTTCTCGGCCGCGCAGTGGGGGCACCCGTCGCCCCAGAACAGGATCAGCTCGACCTCGTCCCCGGAGTCCGGGGCCCAGGAGCCGGTTGCCCCGGCGAGACCCGGGGCCATGGTGAACAGCGCGGCGCAGAACAACGTCACCACGACGCGGAGCATCGTCACCATGTCGTCAGCGTAGGCGCGTTGGGACGCACCCAGTCAGAGCTCGAGCAACGCCCGGTGCTCGTGGGCCTGGCCGAACAGCTGCCCGAGGGCGTGCGCACGCTTGAACACCAGCTGCGCGTCGTGCTCCCACGTGATCGCGATGCCGCCGTGCAGCTGCACGGTCTCGCCCGCGACC
>JBAZRQ010000598.1:0-2507 GCA_041662925.1 Nocardioides sp.
CGCGGGCCCGCCGGTCGGGCGCGAGCCGCTGCAGCTCGGCCTCCACCTCGGCGAGCACCTCGGGGTCGAGCAGCTCGCGCAGCTCGGCGCGCCCGAGCAGCTCGGCGAGCAGGCCCTGGTCGAGCGAGAGCGCGGCGGCCCGGCGCTCGGCGATGGGGGAGTCGCC
This sequence comes from Nocardioides sp., assembly GCA_041662925.1. Taxonomy (GTDB): domain Bacteria; phylum Actinomycetota; class Actinomycetes; order Propionibacteriales; family Nocardioidaceae; genus Nocardioides. Next base: position 167 of record JBAZRQ010000598.1, read on the forward strand.
CTCGTAGACGAACTGGGCGACGTAGCCGAACAGCAGGCTGCGGGCGAACGGCGACGGCGCGTGGGTCGAGACGTCGACGACCCGCACCTCGCGCCGGTCGACGCTGCGCATCAGCGCGACCAGCGAGGGCAGGTCGTAGACGTCCTGCAGGCACTCGCGGACGGCCTCGAGGACGATCGGGAAGGAGGGGTACTTGGCGGCGACCTCGAGCAGCGCGGCCGAGCGCTGCCGCTGCTGCCACAGCGGGGAGCGACGGCCCGGGTCGCGGCGCGGGAGCAGCAGGGCACGGGCGGCGCACTCGCGGAACCGGGAGGCGAACAGCGCCGACCCGCCGACCTCCTGGGTGACGAGGTCGTCGATCTCCTCGGCGTCGAAGACGATGACGTCTCCGCCCGGCGGCTCCGCGTCGGTGTCGGGGATCCGGATCACGATGCCGTCGTCGGAGGCAACCGCCTGGCCGTCAACTCCGTAACGCTCGCGCAGCCGCGCATTGATCGCGAGTGCCCAGGGTGCGTGGACCGGCGTGCCGAACGGTGAGTGCACGACCAGTCGCCAGTCGCCGAGCTCGTCGCGGAAACGCTCGACCAGCAGGGTGCGGTCGGTGGGCAGCGCGTTGGTCGCCTCGAGCTGCTCGCCGAGGTAGGTGACCAGGTTGTCGGCGGCGTAGGCGTCCAGGCCGTTCTCCTGCGCGCGGGCCCGGGCCCGATCGGGTGGCAGGGCGCCGAGCTCGCGGGTGAAGGCGCCGATCGCCGCGCCCAGCTCGGCGGGCCGGCCGAGGGCATCGCCCTTCCAGAACGGCAGCCGGCCAGGGATCCCCGGCGCGGGGGTGACCAGCACCCGGTCGTGGGTGATGTCCTCGATCCGCCAGCTGGTCGCGCCCAGCGCGAAGATGTCACCGACCCGGGACTCGTAGACCATCTCCTCGTCCAGCTCGCCGACTCTTCGACCCGGCCCCTCGCCGCCCATCAGGAACACCCCGAACAGGCCGCGGTCGGGGATGGTGCCGCCGCTGGTGACCGCGAGCCGCTGGGCGCCGGGACGGCCGGTGATGTTGCCGGTGACGCGGTCCCAGACGATGCGCGGGCGCAGCTCGGCGAACTCGTCGGACGGGTAGCGGCCGCTGAGCAGGTCGAGCGTGGCGTCGTACGCCGAGCGCGGCAGCCCGGTGAACGGTGCGCTCCGGCGGACCAGGTCGTAGAGCTCGTCGACCTGCCAGGCGTCGAGAGCGGTGGCCGCGACGATCTGTTGGGCGAGCACGTCCAGCGGGTTGGTGGGCACCCGCAGCGCCTCGATGGCGCCGCTGCGCATCCGCTCGACGCACACCGCGGTCTGGGCCAGGTCGCCGCGGTGCTTGGGGAACAGCACCCCGCGCGAGACCTCGCCGACCTGGTGACCCGCCCGGCCGACGCGCTGGAGCGCGCTGGCCACCGACGGCGGGGACTCGATCTGGACGACCAGGTCGACCGCGCCCATGTCGATGCCGAGCTCGAGGCTGCTGGTGGCCACCACCGCCGGCAGCCGGCCGCGCTTGAGGTCGTCCTCGATCAGCGCCCGCTGCTCCTTGGAGACCGACCCGTGGTGGGCCTTGGCGATCACGGCTCCGGCGCCGTGGCTCTGCCCGGACTGCGCCATCACCTGGGCGGGTGGCGCGCCGTCGTCGTCGAGGGCGACGCCCGCGCGGTCGGAGGCGATCTCGTTGAGCCGGGCGGTCAGCCGCTCGGCGAGGCGCCGCGAGTTGGCGAACACGATCGTCGAGCGATGTGCCTCGATCAGGTCGACGACGTGCTCCTCGACGTGGGGCCAGATCGACTGGGACCGCTGGGGATCGCCCGACTCCTCGTCGTACTCGTCCGGTGCGGTCATGTCCTCGACCGGCACCACGACCGTGAGGTCCCACTCCTTCGTGGAGACGGGCGCGACGATCTCCACCGCAGCCGTGCCGCCCAGGAAGCGGGCGACCTCCTCGAGCGGCCGCACGGTCGCGGACAGCCCGATCCGCTGGACCGGCTTGTCGAGCAGCGCGTCGAGCCGCTCCAGCGACAGCGCGAGGTGGGCGCCGCGCTTGGTGCCCGCCACCGCGTGGACCTCGTCGACGATGACGGTCTCGACGCCGCGCAGCGAGTCCCGGGCCTGCGAGGTCAGCATCAGGAACAGCGACTCGGGGGTGGTGATCATGATGTCGGGCGGCGCGCTCACCAGCTTGCGTCGCTCGGCCGCGGGGGTGTCGCCGGAGCGGACGCCGACGGTCACGTCGCCGACGGGCGTGCCCAGCCGGTCGGCGGTGTGCCGGATCCCGGTGAGCGGGGCGCGCAGGTTGCGCTCCACGTCGACGGCGAGGGCC
>JBAZRQ010000599.1:0-2502 GCA_041662925.1 Nocardioides sp.
GTCCTGACCGGGGCGGGTGCGCATGACCGACCCGACCTCACCCCGGAGCGTGACGGTGACCCTGCCCTTCGGGCCGCAGGCCGCCCGGCGTGCGCGACGCCTGCTCACGGACTTCCTGGTCGCCGCACGGCTGCCGAGCACCGTCGTGCGGGACGCCGCGCTGGTGCTCAGCGAGCTCGTGACGAACAGCGTCGACCACGGTCGCGGCAACGCCGCCGACGAGATCGAGGTGTCCTGGCAGCTGTCCGCCCAGCGGCTGCGGGTGAGCGTGCACGACGCGGGCGGTGGCAGCGTCCCCACGGTGCGGCGGATCGACCCCCGCGCCGCTCACGGCCGGGGGCTGGCGATCGTGGCGGCGCTGTCGTCGACCTGGTCGGTCGACCAGGCGGACGGCACCCTGGTCACCGCCGAGCTGGCCACCACGTGAGCGCCGTGACGCGGCACCACGCGGTCGTGACCGGTCCTCCGGGCGCTCGGCCGATGGTCTTCGTCCACGGGTTCGGCTGCGACCAGAGCATGTGGCGGCTCGTGGCGCCCACGTTCGAGGCCACCCACCGGGTGGTCCTCCTCGACCTCGTCGGCTGCGGCGGCTCGGACCTGTCGGCGTACGACCCGGCCCGCTACGACCGGCTCGAGCAGCACGCCGCGGACGTGATCGAGCTGTGCCGGGAGCTCGGCCTGGAGCACGCGGTCCTCGTGGGGCACTCGGTCTCGGCCATGATCGCGGTGCTCGCGCAGATCGAGGCACCCGACCTGTTCGACCAGCTGGTGCTGGTGTGTCCGTCCGCGCGCTACCTCGACGACGGCGACTACGTCGGCGGCTTCTCGAGCGCCGACATCGCCGACCTGCTCGAGCTCATGGACAGCAACCACCTGGGCTGGCAGGAGCCGGTGTCCGCGATGGTGATGGGACCCGGCCGTCCGGAGCTCCAGCACGAGCTCGAGGCGAGCTTCTGCCGCACCCGCCCGGACATCGCGCGCCACTTCGCCGGGGTCACGTTCCTCGGCGACAACCGCGCCGACCTGCCGCGGGTGACCGCACCCACCCTGGTCCTGCAGAACCTCGAGGACTCCATCGCACCCGTCAGCGCCGGCGAGCACGTCCGCGACGCGATCCCGTCCGCGACGTACGTCGTCATCGACGCCGCCGGCCACTGCCCCCACCTGAGTGCGCCGGCGGCCACCATCGCGGCGATCGAGGCGTTCGTCCGATCGTGAGGATCGACCCGGCCGAGCTGTTCGACGACGCGCCCTGCGGGTACGTCGTGTTCCGGCGCGACGGCCGCATCGTCGAGGCGAACGCGGCGTTCGTCGCCCTGGTGGGCCCGGACCGGGAGGAGGTGCTCGCCAGGACCTTCCCCAGCCTGGTCGCGGCGGGCGGCCGGATCTTCTACGACACCCACCTGATGCCGATGCTCGACCTGAGCGGCCGCGTGTCCGAGGTCGCCCTGGAGCTCCTCGGCGTGGACGGCGAGCGCATCCCGGTCCTGCTCAACGCCAACCTGCTCCGCGCCTCGGAGACCGAGGCCCCCCTGGTGCGGGCGATCGTGTTCGTGGCCCGCGACCGCAGGAGGTACGAGACCGAGCTGCTGCGGGCCAAGCGCGCCGCCGAGGACGCGCGGGCGGATGCGGACGCGCTGGCCGAGACCCTCCAGCAGACCCTGATCCCACCCACCCCGCCGACCATCGCGGGGCTGTCCGTGGCCGCGGCGTACCGACCGGCGGGCGACGGCCGCGAGGTGGGCGGCGACTTCTACGACGTCTTCCAGGTGGGTCCGGAGTCCTGGATCGTGTCGCTCGGCGATGTCTGCGGCAAGGGCATCCCGGCCGCGACCGTCACCTCTTTCGTGCGCCACACCGTGCGGGCCCTGGCGATGTGGCTCTCGGACCCGGCCGACCTGCTCGCCCAGCTGGACGTCGCGCTGTCGGCCCATCCCACCGATCGCTTCTGCACCCTGGTGGTCCTGCGCCTGGAGCGCACGGCGGGTCACTGGGTCGTGCAGGGCAGCACCGGCGGGCACCCGCTCCCGCTCCTGCGCGACGCCGGCGGGACGGTGCGGGAGCTGGGCGCCCCGGGTCCGTTGATCGGGGTGCTCCGCGACGCCGTGTTCCAGTCCTTCCACCACGTGCTGGTCCCCGGCGAGGTCCTCACGCTGTTCACCGACGGGGTCACCGAGGCGCGCAGCGAGTCCGACCTCTACGGCCTCGACCGGCTCGTCGGCCTCCTGGCGGGCGCGGACCCCGATCCCGCCACACTCACCGCGGCGATCGTCGACGAGGCCCTCCGTTTCCAGGACGGCCACGCACGCGACGACATCGCGGTGGTGACCCTCGCCGCCGAGGGAACCTGACGCCCTAGGGTCACCCCATGCCCCGTCTGCTCGTGGTCCACCACTCCCCCACGCCGGCCGTGCGGTCCCTCACCGACGCGGTGGTCGCCGGGGCCCACGACGACGCCATCCTCGGCGTGGAGGTCGTGGTGCGGGCCGCCCTGGAGGCCTC